>JAYUYX010000122.1:0-5157 GCA_043752205.1 Chitinophagaceae bacterium | reverse complement strand
ATAATTTGTTATAAAGCGGGGCTGATTCTTTTTCAAACCTTGCATAATCATTTTTATTTTCTGTATTATAGCTAACACCATCGGGCAACATAAATTTTATATACTGCAAAGTATGGTAAGAATTATGCTGCACACCGCAACACATGCCGCTTGAATTATTAGAAAGTATGCCACCCATCATAGCAGCATTTATTGAAGCAGGGTCGGGGCCAATTTTACGCTGGTATTTTTTTAATTGCTGGTTTACATGGGCCGCTATTATTCCCGGTTGAACCCTTACTAATGCGCCATCGTCTTCTATTGTACACCTGCGCCAGTATTTGCTTAAATCTACCAGTATCCCATTAGTAATGGATTGGCCTGAAAGGCTGGTGCCACCAGTACGGAAAACCATTGGTAAAGCATGTTGCTGTGAAAATAAAAATAGCACCCTCATTTCATCTAAAGAAGAAGGCTGTACTATTACAGCGGGCAATAGATAATAGAAGCTTGCGTCAGGTGCAAAGGCATATAGGTCTATTAAATCGGATTTTATTTTGTCTGGTGGCAATATTTTTTTAAGCTCTTCCGCAACTTTAAACATCAATAATAAATTTTATTTTCTCAGCAATCAAGCTCCAAATTATCGCATTGAATAAAATTGCTATTACCTTACCATCTTATTTTCCGTACTCCCCAATTTTTCAATTTCTACATTTACAATATCGCCAGGCTTTAACCATTTTTTTTCAGGGAGCCCCATAATTACACCTGCAGGTGTGCCTGTTAAAATTAAATCTCCTGGCTCTAAGGTCATGTGCTTTGATAAATCTTCAATTATTTCAGCAACAGAAAAAATCATATCGGATGTATTTGAACTTTGTCTTAATTCTCCATTTAAAAAACAACACAATTGAAGTTGCTGGGGATCGACCACTTCATCTGCTGTAACTATATATTTGCCTAATGGTAAAAAATTATCCAAACTTTTCCCCATCAGCCATTGGCTACTGCGGAACTGAAGATCCCGGCAGGATAAATCATTAGCAACGCAATAACCCAAAACAAAATCAAGGGCGGAATCTTTAGAAACATTTTTACAAATTTTTCCAATAACTACACCCAGCTCCACTTCATAATCAAACTGCTCTCCTATTTTTCCTAAAGATACATTCTGTTGATAATTTATCAATGTATTGTTGTACTTGGTAAATACTACGGGTATTGCTGGTATAGCCATGCCACTTTCAATGGCATGCTGACGGTAATTTAAGCCAATACAAATAATTTTAGATGGAGTGGAAACGCAAGAACCAATTTTTACTGTATTACCATCTACCCAAAAGTTAGCTGCAATACCTGTTTCATTAATGATTTGTTGAATTGATTTTAAATCATTTACAGTTAGGTTGGCATTGGAAAATAATTAGCCTCCTTTACTTTGCTGATAAGCATCAATATCAAAAATTCCCTTTTCAGTTTCAATACCTAAATACAATCTATTATACTTTCCATAAAATTTTAGTAGTCTCATACTGGTTGTTTTCTCTAATTTTAATTATTCTTAATAATTTGTATATATTCAAAACCTTGTCTCTTCTCAAAACTAAAGCAGCTTGCATTAATCCTCAATCTCAACCTTTCGCATTGTTTCTGTACCAGCATTTGTTTATTGTTTTTAAATTTTTTGTTCCCAATCCGTATGCTTAACATTCTTACTATTTTGGCTTCTTCAATATAAATTGCCGGTCTTGCATCTCGCTGGCGAATTTCTCAACTGCTGACTGAATGGCTTTCGTATTAAGGAGGGCCTAGTCAGTAGTAGCACCAAAATTGATTATTTTATACGTTTGCGATTGTGTCTGAATAGACACAATCAGTAGTATCGGTGCAACCAATAGTTTCAATTTCATCGTTTTTTTTGATTTGCCTTATTTTTTATCAACTGTAATTCAATTTCTTCCAAAGACTTTCCTTTTGTTTCAGGTAGACTTGTTTTAACAAAAATAAAATAGAGAAGACATATTCCTGCATGTATAACAAATGTGGTATGCAATCCAAAATAGGATTTCATTACAGGGAAGGAAGCCGTTGTAACAAAATTAGCTATCCACAAAACCAGTGTGGCTAATCCCATTGCACTGCTACGTATCCGGTTAGGAAAAATCTCAGACAAAATCACCCAAGTGACAGGGCCCAATGTGGCAGCAAAAATGGCTATGAAACTGAGTACAAAAAACAATATAAAATAACCCGGGCCTCCTATATAAAAGCAAACAGCCAAAGCCAGTGCATCCAGAAATAAAAGAAAGGAACCAATCATTAATAATTTTCTCCGGCCAACTTTATCAATAAACACAATAGCGATAAATGTAAATATGAAATTGATAACACCAATAATCACCGATTGGAAAAAAGCGGCATCTTCTGCCACTCCTGCCTGCTTAAATATTTCAGGTGCATAGGAGAACAATGAATTCTGACCATCAGCCTGTGAGAAAAAAGCAACAGCAATTCCAATCACTACGATATGCCATACATCTCTTTTAAACAGATCTGATACCTTCTCTTTTACTCGGTTTAAAAAACTCTCCCTGATAATTTCCATCTCTTTTGTAGCATAGTCAGCGCCACCAATTTTTTGAAGAACATCCATTGCGGCGGCTATTTTATTTTTTTCAATCAGCCACCGGGGGCTTTCAGGCACAAAAAATAATCCAAAGAAAAAGAACAGAGAAGGTATGGTTTGAGAGGAGAACATCCAGCGCCAGTTGTCTTCACCGGTATTCAACAACAAGTAATTTGAAAGGTATGCCAACAATAAACCTGCAGTAATGGCTAACTGGTAAAGCGTAACCAACCGGCCACGCAGGGAAGATGGAGCAATCTCTGCGATGTAAACCGGGCAAACCATTGCCGCAACGCCAACTGCTACCCCGCTTAGCAAACGGGCTGTTATAAAAAATGAAAAGCTTCCCGCCCATCCTGTAGCAATACCCGTTATTGCAAATAGAAAGGCGCAGATTAACAGCAATTTTTTTCTGCCGATTGCAGCACTTAATTTTCCTGCAACCAATGCACCTACTGCTGCCCCGATATTGATACAACCCACTGCCCACCCTGTGCTGAACTCATTGATTTGAAATACTTTTGTAAAAAATGGAACGGTACCTGAAATAATAACGAGATCAAAACCAAATAACACACCTCCCAATGCTACAACCATGCATATGGGATAAATGTAAGAAGATTCATATTTCGGAGGAGTTGCGTTAACTTCTAAACCATTTACCGGAGAAATCATAGCCATTTTTCTTATTTTACTTGATACGAATTATTAAATCTTTTTCAACTGATGACCATTGTTTGATTTATTCTCTATTCATTACTTCCAACGCTTCCTTCACTTTGATCCTGATACCTGCATAATTTTGTTCTCTCAACATTTCCTTTGTTGCTAGCCATGAACCGCCAACAGCAGGCACCTGCTTCATTGATAAATAATCAGCCATATTTCCAATATCAACACCGCCCATGGGTATGTATTGTATTCCAGTATGAGCGTAGGGGCCTTCCATAGCTTTCAGAAATTTTAGTCCCCCTATCTGTTCAATGGGAAATACTTTCACCAGTTTACAGTTCAGTTCCAATGCTGTTTCAATATCTGACGGTGTCATTACCCCGGGAATAAAAAGAAAACCAGATTTCTCAGCTTCAATCAAAATATTCCGGTTTAACCCGGGAGCTAATCCAAACATTGCACCTGCATTGATTGCATCATTCAATTGCTGTTTGTTTAATACAGTACCAACACCAACTGACAACTCTTTTTCAAATGTTTTTCTTAAAAGTGTTATTGCTTCCAGAGCAACCGGTGTGCGTAAAGGAACTTCTATAGTATAAAGCCCTCCGGCAATAAATGCTTCTGCAACTTTTAAAACAGCATCTGTGTTTTCAAAGGTTACGGCAGGTAGTATGTCTTTTATATGTGTCTTATCAAACATGCGCTTTAATCTTTAATTGCCTCGTTAATTTTCACAACGATTGCATCCAGTGCCTGCTGAATGATTTTTTTTCCATTTTCTATATCTGCTTTACCCGGCTCACCATTTACTCCTCCTGAAGTTGGATCTGTTGCAAAACGGGAACGTATTTTAAACCATGGTTTAATGACTTTCGCATCGGTTGCCTGTTCCATTTTTGAAGGCACATTCATTGCCAGGGCCACTTCAGTTTCACCTTTGTCTGCATGATGGATACCGGTAATACCACAATCACTCCACCAGTTCATTACAAGTCCTTTGAAATCGGGATAGGTTTCCCATACTTCATAGAAGGCTAACTCAACAGGTGCTTTATTTGCACCATGGCCAATGATGAAAATGATTTTTTCAAAGCCTTTTGCATTAAAGGCCAGAATAATATCTTTTACCAACAATGTTAAGGTACGGTGCGTAATGCCAAATGTTCCCGGGTACCCGCTCATTTCATCAGCAAAGCCATAATGAATTCCTGGTGCAACAATGGCACCTGTTAACCTTGCGGATTCATTGGCAAAATAATCTGCCGTAACAATATCAACCGAAACTGCAAGATGTGGCCCATGTGCTTCAATAAGACCAACAGGAATAATTATGGGGAGTTTTCTGTCTAATGCATTTATTTCGTCGGAAGTAAAATCAATTAATTTACTCATACTAAGATTGGTATTGTTTGATCAATGAATTTTTTAAAAAAGCAGCAGCTCCTAAAACACTTGCATATTCCTGTATGTTGGAAATGAAAATAGGAACCGGCTCGTTTGTCGGAAACCGGAATGCCTGTTTGTTTACATTTTGTTGAATTCTTTCCAGGAAAAGATCAGCGGCAAGTGTAGCTCCACCGCTTAAAATAATTATTTCAGGGGAATAGGCATGTATGGCATTAACAATCATTGTTGTAAGATTATCGCTCCAGTTATTAAGTTCTCTTATGCATACAATATCTCCCTTCCTGCAAGCTTCCACTATTTTTTCAAAATCGATTGTACCCGGACTTGAAAAATATTCATCCGATAAACAGGAAGGAATACCTCTTTGAATAGCTGCCCTTACCTGCAACACAAGGGCAGTGGCGGAGCACATCGTTTCACCTGTACCATAATTTCCAGTTAAACAAAATTTACTGCTTGCAGTATTT
>JAYUYX010000121.1:0-12591 GCA_043752205.1 Chitinophagaceae bacterium | reverse complement strand
GATATAAGGATATCACATATAAGGGATGCGATCCCGGTGATATTATTTATAGTCAGTTTCAGCAAGCGTATCTGGTTTTTCATTTACCTGTTTCTTTTGCAATGGTGAAATAAAAAACACTCCCATTTTCTGGACTTGATTCTACCCAAATTTTTCCTCCATGCCTTTCCACAATTTTTTTACAAACCGAAAGGCCTATACCTGTGCCCGAATATTCACTTTTATTATGCAGGCGTTGAAATACGATAAAGATCTTATCCTCAAAACGGGGGTCAATACCAATACCATTGTCTTTTATGGAAAAGAGCCACTGCTGTGCCTCTTCTGATACGGCAATTTTTATAACTGGCTTTTTGTTGCTCCTGTATTTAATGGCATTGCTTAGCAGGTTTTGCATTAATTGAAGCATTTGAGTTTTTCTGGTGTTATGCAATACAGGAAGATCGGGTATTTCAATCGTGGCTTCTGATTCTTCTATTGTTTTTTTCATATTCGACAGCACTTCCTGCATTAGCTCATTCATGTTCGTGTCGGCAATCAGATCTGTATTGGTGCCAACCCGGGAATATTCCAACAGATCAAGAATAAGTTTCTTCATACGTTCTGCCCCATCTACAGCAAAGTGGATGTATTTACTGGCCGTGTCGTCCAGCTGGTCTTTATATTTCTTTTCCAGCAGCTGCACAAAACTGCTTATCATTCTTAAGGGTTCCTGCAGATCGTGTGATGCTACATAGGCAAAGCGTTCAAGTTCTGTATTTGAAACAGCTAATTGTTCAGCTCTTTCTTTTAATTCATTATTTAGTGCCTCTAGTTTTTCGCCGGTTTTTTTTAATTCCGTAACGTCTTTGGCAAAACAGGCAACACCGGTTACTTTACCGGCTGCATTTATTATGGGACAAAACGAAACTATAGTATGCCATGATTCCTGTGAACCGGGCCGGATTATCGATTCTTCAATGCTGAAGAATTCTCCGGATAATGCTTTTTTATAAAGGCCACTCCATTTTTCCATCAGGTCCATACCAAATGCTGGCGAAATAGCATCGTCACCTTCCCGCACTATGTTTCCCGTGATGGTTTTAATTAAATTGCTGTAGGCTTTATTAGCAGCAATGATCTGGAGGCTGTTGTTAACCGACCAGATCAGATCGGTAGTAGTGTTAATGAGTGAATCGAGGTTATGTTGTATCCTCGTAATTTCTTTTACATGTTCTTTTTGTTGCGTAATATCCTGGGTGGCACCAATCATTCGTATGGCTTTACCGTTTTCATCACGTATGATATATCCTTTGTCATACACCCACACATATTGTCCATTTGCTTTTTTAAACCGGTATTCATCTTCCCAGTATAATTTGGCGGGGTTATTAAAAAGTTGTGTATGCAGCTCCTTTACTCTTGGTAAATCTTCAGGGTGAACAAGTTTTGGCCAAAACTGATCATCCTTTTCTGATTCTTCTATTTCATATCCAAATAAAGTTTTAAATCCGTCGCCGGTACGGGTCATTTTCCCGGTTACAATATCCCAATCCCAGATGGAATCATTAGTAGCTTTTGTAACCAGATTATACCGCTCATTACTAAGCCGTATAGCTTCCTCTGTTTTCTTTCTTTCCGTTACATCCTTAAAATAAACTGAAAGCCCATTATCAGATGCAAAAGCACTAACGGAGAACCACTTATTGGTACGGTGAGAGAATTCTTCAAAATGTACCGTGCTTTTTTCATTGATCGCTTTCTGGTAATTATTGTAAAATGCAATTGACAAAGGGGAGGCAAATACCTCATGCAGGTTTTTGCCAATAACCTCATTTGCTGTTGTGTGTAATAGTTTCTCTGCTTTTTTATTCCAGTATGTAACTATCGAATTTTTGTCTATAGCAAAAAAGCCATCATCGATACTTTCTAATACAATATTCTTTTCCTCATATGCTTTCTTAATTGCAGCGTCAGCATTTTTGCGGTCTGTAATATCTTTAAAATAAACTGATAGCCCGTTAACAGATGGGTATGCGCTTATTTCGTACCATTTATCAAGCGGTATATAATAATCCTCAAATTGAATAACCTGCCTGGTTTCAATAGCCTTATGGTAATTTTTGTACGACTCTGAATCAATACTGTCTGGAAATACCTCCCATAAAGGAAATCCTAATATTTTATTCCTGGGGGTATGTAAATCTATCTCTGCCCGTTTATTCCAATAGGTTACAATCCAGTTTTTGTCTACCGCAAAAAATGCATCAGCAATACTTTCCAATATGGTATCTCTTTCAATATAATTTGCTTTAATGGTAGCTTCCGCCGCCTTCCTTTCTGTAACATCCCTGATAAAGGCACAAAAAAATTCTTCGCCATCCTGCCTGATGGGTAATATGGTTAATTCTATAGGGAAGTTATCGCCATTGCGTTTTATAGCCGAAAGTTCAAGCAGTACATTTAACGCACCCCCTTTACCAGTCTTTAAATAATTGGCAATACCCTCATCATGCCGTTTGCGGTATTGTTCAGGAATAATTATGTTTGAAAGGCGCTTACCCATCACCTCATTTTCTTTCCATCCAAATGTATCTTCGGCCTGTGGGTTCCAAAAACTAATATCCCCTCTGGTGTCTATGCAAATAATAGCATCCAATGCAGCATTCATTATCAGCCTCCGTTTCTCTTCACTATTTATAATACTTTGCTCTGCCAGCTTCCTGTCAGAAATATCTACCAAAATTCCATAGAAGTAAGTTACCCCGGTTTCCGGGTCGGTTTGTTCAGAAGCATTTTTTATAAAATATAATGGACTGGCGTCTTTACATTTTAAAACACCTTCGTAATTATGTAATTTTTTCTCGCCTTTAATATTACTTACAAAATCAGCACAGTCTTCCAAAGAGAAGTACAATTCCTTCGTATTTATTGTAAGCATTTCCTGAGGGGAGTCATATTTGAGCATTTTTGCAAATGCTTCATTACAGATTAATATATTGCCCTCAATGGTAGATTGATAAAAGCCTGCAACGTTTTGTTCAAATATAGTGCGGTATCGTTTTTCACTATGCCTTATTTGTGCTTCTATTTTTTTACGTTCTGTAATATCCTGCATGGCACCCACCATCCTTATAGCCTTGCCCTGTTCATTTCTTATTACAAAACCCTGGTCAATAACAAAAGCATAGTTTGTATCTTGTTTTAAATAGCGGTACTCATCTTTCCAGGTGGTTTGGGTTCCATTAATTACTTCATTAATACTTTCTACAACCCTGTTTTTATCTTCAGGATGTATATTGCCTGTCCATGAATTGGTATCATGTTTTATATCTTTTAAGTTATACCCAAAAATATTTTGAAAGCCTTCTCCCCAATAAATGGTATCAGTAATCAGGTCCCAATCCCAAACTGCATCAGAGGTGGCTTTGCTTACGTATTCAAAACGCTGATTACTTTTTAAGATCTCTTCCTCCGCAAGTTTTTTGTCTGTAATGTCATGTGCAAAAATAACAAGGTTGCCATCATCCAATAATTTTGCACTTATTTCTGCATGTAATATTGTCCCATCTTTTTTCTTAAGCCGTCGCCCATTCCTGATGACCTTACCCGATTTTAATTCATCTATTTTAAGTGGATTGCTGATGAGGTCATCAGCAAGAAAAATCTGGATAAATGAAAGTTGTAAAAATTCTTCTTTTGAATATCCCAGTAGCTGGCAGCCAGAGGGATTTACATCTATGATCTTAAGTGATGCATCGGCAATACAAATTGCATCTGTTGCCTGCTCAATCAATGAGCGGTAACGTAATTCACTTTCCCTGATCTTGATCTCAGCATTTTTTCGTTCTGTTATATCACTTGAAACTCCATCTATTTGCATCAGGAGCCAGGTTTGATCCAGGGTAGGGCTGATCTTATTCTCTATCCAGCGGGTACTTCCATCTTTATGTATGATGCGGTATTGATTAAATACCTGTTTACCACTCAGCAGCACCTGAAACTGTTGTTTAAAAATATCAGTGTCATCAGGGTGAATGATCTTTTGCCAAAGTGCATCATCAGCCAGGAATTCATCAGCAGTATATCCATACAGCTTCTGGCAGGCAGCAGATATCTGTATCAGCTTGTAGGTTGCCATGTCCACCGAGTAAAAAACCTCATCAATATTTTCAAACAGCGTTTGTAACGCTTTGTGTGTTTTCTTTAGTGCTTCTTTTTCTTTATTAAGCTCAGCGTTTAATTCGAGTATCTCAGGTGAACCAAACGCTTTAGCGCCTATGCTCATTTTTAGTTCCTTTTCAAAATGATCATAGGACTCACTGATATCATTCAGCAGTTTAGCATAGTTTTCCGGTACCTTTTTTGCTCCCCAATATTTTTGGATCTGGTGCTTTAAAAGTTTGTTCATGGATTGAAATGGGTATAAAAATTATTTACAGTACTTCTTATTTTACACACAGCGGTCAATGATTTTATCCGCAATTATCGGATAGCTGTTAAAGTTTGAAGTAAGCAGTTAATATTGCAAAAAATCTCTATAATGTTTAACCGCAAATATCTATAATCAACAGCAAGCTTAAGATAGTACAATAACTGATAATGCTGTAAGCTTTATACTACACTTTATAATAATTAAATATCTAAAAATAAACTGTAACCTGTTTCATATCTCTAGCCTGAAATGATGTGCTACGATTTTCATTTTTTTATTAAGATAAAAGCGATGAGCGTCAAAGCGCAGGTGATTTGAATTTAAATGTATAGTTTTAATTGACCGCTCTTTGGCAATAGTTACGAGGTGGTCAAATACAAAACCTGCATAACCTTTTCCCCTAACATTTGCTGCAGTAACAAAATCGTCAAAGTCAATGATGAGCCCGTCGTAAAGCGTTGTAGTAAACCTGAAGCCTGCTACACAAACTGGCTGGCCATTATCCTCAAGGTATATCAATTGATAACCTTCAGTTTTCATTTGCTCCATGGTTGTTATAAAACTTTCAGCAGTATGCTGTGGCCTCAGTTCTTTCATAACTTCAAAACAATTTATAAGATCTGTTTTGGTAATGGCAATGTGTATTTTCATAAGCAACTTATTGTATCAATTTTTTCTATGACTATAGTTTTTTGGATCATAGGGCAGGCTGTCGAGATAATCAAGTATGGCATTAATATCTGCTTTAGATAAACCGGGAAAAGCAGGCATTTGTAATCCTCTTTTTGCAAAAACTTTTTTTGCTGTTTTATTTTCATCAGCAAACCGCATGGGATTTTTTATCAGTTTATAAATATAATCTGCGGTGCGTACTTTTCTTATGCGCTGCAGGGGGTCGGCTATACCGGCTTGTGTTGTACCGTGGCAATTGGTACAGCTTGCTGCAAGCTGTTTTCCTTTTTCAATTTGTATATTTTTCTTTTGTGCATAAGCTATTGGAGATATAGATAGTATTAAGCCTGTAAAGACGAGTAAATATTTTTTCATGATTATTCAAGTTCTTTTAAGAGTCCGTTCAGGTCTAGCGATGCAGTAAACATATCCAGTGAACCATCGGGTTTTTGTGGCCATTGATCTTTGGGCCTGTCCCAGTATAATTCCACGCCGTTTTCATCCGGGTCGTTCAGGTACAATGCTTCAGATACGCCATGGTCTGATGCACCGGTTAAGGGATAATCCTGCTCCATTAATCTTTTATAAATGGCAGCAAGATCTTTTCTGGTTGGGTAAAGGATAGCCGTATGAAATAAGCCCACCGAATTTACTGGGGCAGGCGAGGAGCCTTTACTGTACCAGGTATTAAGACCAATATGATGATGGTAACCGCCTGCCGAAATAAATGCTGCATTCTCGCCATACATCATCGTTAATTCAAATCCCAAAAGATCACAATAAAATTTCAATGAACGGTTTATATCAGATACTTTTAAGTGTACATGGCCAATTTTTGTTTGTGCAGGTATGCTGTAATCTTTGTTCATGAACAATAACTTGATGCCCGCCCGGATGAATTCCGTTCGGACGGGCCATATAAAGTTAGCTGTTTTATAAATAGTATTTTGCGTGGAGATGAGCAAGATTTTTATGGAACACTCTTTGCAGCACTGATGTTTAGGGGCACGCAAATTTAAGTATCACGGTTATTGTAAAACATAAATATTGGGTATGAAAAAATTGAAAAGCATAGTACTATTACTTATTCTTATCACGGGCCTGCACACAGGCTGGGCACAAACTTCTACAGAATATAATAACCAGGGTTTGGCCAGGTATAAGGAAAAGAATTATAATGCAGCTCTTCTGGATTTTAATAAAGCCATTGAAATGGATGCTAAGAATGAAAAAGCGCTGCATAACCGGGGGCTGGTTAGGTATACACTTAAGGATTTTGATGGGGCGATAGCAGATCATACAAAAGCAATTGAGCTAAACCCTGCTTACAGCAATGCTTATAATAACAGGGGGCTTGTTTACTACCGGCAAAATAATAATGCAGCTGCTTTGCTGGATTATAACAAGGCAATTGAAATTGACCCTGCTTATGCTGTAGCTGTTAAGAACCGGGCAGTTCTATATTATGCCCAAAAAAATTATGAGTCCGCGGCAAAGGACTATGTAAGATATATAGAACTAAAACCCACTGATGCTGATGGGTACATGGGAATGGGCTCCATTAAGAATTTGCAAAAGAATTACCAGGGAGCAATAGCGGATTATAATAAAGCCATAGAGCTTGATCCAAATTTAGTTGCCGCAATTTTAAACAGGGGCAATGCAAAATATATTTTAAATGATATTGAAGGGGCATTGGCAGATTTTAAAAAGGTTACTGTAATACAGCCCAATAATGCCAATGTGTATTTTAACCTGGGAGCTATTTACAGCGATCAGAAAAAAAGTGCAGAAGCAATTGCCGCATTTAGAACATACAATAGTTACTTGCCCAATGAATGGAATGGGTATAAAAATACTGCTGATGTGTATTATCTGCAACTGGCAAAGTACGACAGCAGTGAATACTTCTATAACAAAGCTTTTCTGATAAATAAAAATGAAAAATCAATTTTAGAAAGACTTGGCTACAGCCTGCTGAACCAGCGTAAAATCCCGGAGGCCATAGCCATGTTTAAAACCCAGCTTGCCTACCTGCCAAATGATCCCTGGGGATATTACAATTTAGGGGCAGCTTATAGTGTAGCCAAACAACCTACAGAAGCCATCAGGAACCTGGATATTGCTTTGGATAAGCGTATGGTGGAACTTCCGTATTGGGAAACAGATAAGAACCTGAATAATGTGCGTATGCTGGAAGATTTTAAAAAAGTGTTGAAAAAATATTTTAATAGAGACATACTGGCAAAATATCCAAATATGTTTGGTGGATTGTAATAAGTTTACTGTTAAGGGATAGTAAAATTTAAATTACATACAAGGCATTAATAAGGAATATTGATATTTAATCTGCAGCCATTACCCGGGCTGCTTTTTATTTCCAGTGTTCCGTTAAAAGATGCAATCCTGTCTATCATATTTGAAATACCTATTCCTTTTCTTTTTTTGGTTACTACAAACCCTTTACCATCATCTGTAATGCTGATATTGATCGACCTTTTCTCAGGTATGATGGCGATCTCTACATTTTTCGCATGCGCATGCTTATAAATATTATTCATTTGCTCCTGCACTATCCTATATATAGTTAGTTTAATATCATCCCCAATCTCATCATTAATTATTTCAAAAATGAGATTGGTTGCCGTTTTTGTACTTGTACTGTAATTAGATAATATATCACATACCAATTGCTTCAGGTTGATATTCTTAAGAGGGGTTACCTGTTTTTGGCTAAGTAATCTTATCTCCTGTATCGAACTGTCTAACAATTCCAACGGGTAATCAAGCAATACTTTTGTTTCAGCGCTTTTCTTGGCTGCAATCTTTAAAAACATTCTGGTGCCTGCCAGTATCTGGTTAATATTATCATGCAGCTCCTGGCCAATACGATTTTTTTCGGCTTCTTCTGCCTTAATAATAGCTCTTGATATTTTCTTTTGCTCTTCAATCTTTTGCTCCAGTATTTTATTTTCCATGGCCCTCATATCCTCTTGAGCTTTTTTGCTTTCTGTAATATCCCGTGAAAAACATGCTGTTCCTATAACTTCATTTTGCTTATAAATAGGGTAGTAAGATGTTTCGGACCAAAATTCAATTGGTTCCTGAAAATGTTCTATTATAGTAAATGTTTCGCCAGCAAATGCACGGCTATAAGTAGCTTTATACTTATCTATCTGGGCAAAGCTTAATTTATCTGAAAAAATATAATCTCCTTTTTGAAGCTGTGTTCCAAAAATGTTTTCATTAAATTTATCAAAGGCATTGTTGTAGGTAATAAGTTTAAAATTCAGATCTATACTCCACATCAGGTCTTGGGTATTATTTATTAAAGCCTTCAAATTGTTACTGTCAAATTCTTTTTGCTGTTCAGCAATTTTTTTCTCGGTTATATTGCGACCGGTAATGCAGATACCGGTAACCTCGCCATTTTCTATAACCGGGTTAATAGAAAAATCGATCCATTGAATATTCTTATTTCCAAGGTCATAAGAAATATCATAATAAACATTTTCTCCGGTTAATACTTTAGCAATAAATAGTCTGAAAATTGAAACTCTTAAGGGATCGATAAAATCGTAAATAAGGTCACCTAACTGCAGATTTTCTTGTACTGCAAAAAAAGGATATTCTGCGGCCTTCTGGTTCAATGCTTTAACAATTCCATTCCTGTCGAGTAATAAAAATCCCTCTGACGTATTTTCAAAAATTGTTCTGAGATTTGTTTCAGACTGAATTATTTTTTCTTCTGCTTCTTGTTTTTCTTTTTCCGATTTACGTCGTTGTATAGTAGCATTGATGGCCGTTGGTAGCCTGCCCAGCCTGTCTTTGAGGATATAGTCATCGGCTCCCATTTTCATGATCTCGGCCGCAAATTCCTCGGATACCGTTCCTGTTACCATGATGAAGGGCATATCAGGAAATTTATTTCGGGCAATTGTTAGCGCATCTGTTGAAGTGAATTGGGGCAGTGAATGATCAGATAAGATTATGTCAGGCCTGAAATCTTCCAAAGCCTGCAGGTAGGTTTCTTTGTTTATGGCAAGCCTGAACTCGCAGGATAATTTACCCTTTATAAGTTGCCGTTGAACCATCTCAGCATCAACCGGGCTATCTTCTAAGATTAATATTTTTAAAGGTTGCAACATACAATTAAGTTTTAAGTAGGAGGTTGATTTAGCAGTAACCAATAAAATCCCAGGTGCTTGATAGATTCGGCAAAACCTTCAAAATTGAGTGGCTTTACTATGTAACTGTTAGCGCCAAGGTTATAGCATTTTTTTATATCCGGGTCTTCCTTAGAAGAAGTTAAAATAACAACAGGTATCTTTTTTGTTTCTTCTACTGATTTTATTTTTTCCAGCACTTCAATACCATTTACTTTTGGCATGTGAATATCCAATAGTATCAGTTTTGGAGTATGGTTCACATCTCTAACGCCTACGTATTTTCCTGTGGCAAAAATAAAATCAATAGCATCTTCACCATCTTTAACATGAAAAAGGTTATTAGCCAGGTTGTGTTTCTTTAATTCCCGGATAGCTAATTCAGCGTCGTGGGCATTATCTTCTACTAATAACAGGTCTATGGAATTGAGGTTCATACTATTTGGGTTTTTATATGCTCAAAACTATGTTTTAAATTACCATGCCGGCAGGCTGAAATAAAATGTTGCACCCTGGTTTACAGCCGCTTGGGCCCAGATTTTGCCTCCATGCCTCGTAATAATTTTCTCCACAATGGCAAGTCCTATACCGGTACCTTCAAACTCATCCCCACTATGAAGGCGCTGAAAAACCTTGAAGAGTTTACTCTTATATTTTTCATCAAATCCTACGCCATTATCCTTTACAAAAAAAATGATCTGGTTATCTTGTAAGTATGATCCTATTTCAATTGCAGGTTCAGCGGCCTTGCCGGAATATTTAATGGCATTTGAGATGAGGTTTATCCAAACCTGCCTTATTATATTTATATCGGCTTTTACAGGCCGCAGGCTGTGAATTATCCACTTAATTTTTTTGTCTTTTTTGTCTAGATCTTCAATTACTGATGTAACTATATCATTACTATTTATTTTGATGGCTATAATTTCCTGCTTGCCCATCCGGGAAAAGGCAAGTAGGTCATCAATGAGTTGCCCCATCCTTTTTGTATTGCTTATGATCACGCCTGTTATCCGCTTAGCTTCATCATCCAGATTATTGATATAATCTTCCTGTAGTATGGAGGAAAAGCCAATTATGGCTCTTAAGGGGGCCCTTAGATCGTGCGATACAGAATAGGAAAAAGCCTCCAGTTCTTCATTGGTACGTTTTAATTGTTGCGTACGCAGAATTACTTTTTGCTCCAGTTCTTCATTAAGTTTATATACCTGCTCCTGTGCTTTTTTACGATCATTTATTTCCCGGAAAAAAGCAAGTATCCTGTCTTGACGGGCAATGGTAGCCTTTTTTAAATTGACCTCAAGCCAGGTATAAGCCCCGTTCTTTTTCCTGCTTTGCCATTCAAAGAGCTGTGGCTCGCCGGCTGCGGCTTTCTCTAAGTATGCATGTGCATGGCTTAATGTATGTTCCGCACTGTCTGTGATAAAATCTTCAGGCGCTGCCTGTAATATTTCTTCCTTAGTATATCCTGTCATCTCTGCGGCCCGCTGGTTTACTTCAATAATTTTCCCTGTCTCTATTTCATGTACATAGATCCCATCACTTGCTTTATCAAATATCTCCCGGTAATTGGCTTCGGCAGCTACAATGGCAGCCTCTGCCTGCACCCTCGCTGTAACATCCCTGAAATTGAAAACAACCGCTTGTATATGATCATCGGCTAGCAGGTTGGTAATAGAACCCTCTACCCATAAATAATGACCGGTTTTATGTTTGGTACGAAAAGCTATATGAATAATCTTGCCGGGTGTGGCTATTAATTCCCCGATCATCGCCTGGGTATTTTCTATATCATCGGGATGTATATTTTTTGAGCCATCAACGTGCTGGTACTCTTCAAAAGACCATCCCAATATCCGGTATATAGATGGGCTGCGGTAAATAATACTGAACTGAGCATCCATCAGCGAGATCATGTCATGGTTATTTTCGATTATGGCACGAAAACGACTCTCACTCGATATTATTCTTTCTTCTGCTTTCTTTTGCTCTGTAACATCTTTCGATAGAATAAGTCTTGCACTTATACCTTCAAATATGATCTCGTGTGCTATTACTTCAACTTGTATAATGCTTCCATCTTTTTTAATGTGATTCCAGATGCCCCTGTTGTAATTTCCTGTTGTGCTATTAGAATTCTGGTGAATTTTTTTGAAGACTTGTTTATATTTTTCTGACCGTATGTCCAGCGCTGTCATGGTTAAAAATTCCTGTCGGGTATAGCCATACTGTAAGATGGCCATTTCATTTACATCCAGGAATTTAAAATTAGCCAGGTCTATGATCCACATGGGCATAGGGCTATTTTTAAAAAGGTAGCTGTACTGTTTTTCACTCCTTTCTATGGTTTCTGTACGTTCCTCAATCTTTTGTTCCAGTGTTTTATTAATCTTTAACAAGGCAAAATCTGATACTGTTTTTTGAAAATCTCTTTTATTCAGGATCAATACAATGAACCAGGTAAGTGTGAGAAAAATAATGATCACCGTAAGTGCAAACAGGCCTGCTCCAAGCTCTAATGAAAATCTTTTATCCCACACGCCCTGCAAATAAACAAGCCCAAACGTCACGGGCACTATAATAGATACCGGAATAAGGAACCGTGCAATAAAACTTCCACTGAAGCGACTGGTCATATGTTGGGTAATGCCCTTACCCGGATTGGCAAATAAAATTGCTATTGAAATAAGCAGGAAGCCGGCAGCGGTATGAACAGCCATTGGTAGATAAAAGAAAGAGCCATAGAATAATTTTATATGAAACAAATGGCTGAGTATAGAGACCAAAGCCAAAAAAAATATGAATAAGGAAATAAAGTGCGCCGGCATTTTATTGTTTTTGGTCTCAACATTCATAAGCATTAAGCCGATGCCAGTAATAATAAATGTACATGCAATATTAACTGCCATCCGATCCGGCAGGTTCGCTTTTAGGTCTTCCACTAAATCCGAATTAAAAAGAATGGTATCAATACTCTGGTCAAAATTGAAGGCAAAGGACACAATGCGGAGGATACCAATTACAATTACAAGTCCTGCAATGATCTTACCTGCCAATTGTTTTTTTGAAACGGGTGTAGATAAAGTAAGTAGTAAAACTGAAAATCCACAGAGTATAAAGCAAACTGCCGTAACCGGGTTCATTGCCGGAAGGCCGGTTATTGGGCGTTTGAGAATATTAATATTAAACTGCCAGCCGGTTAAAACAAGGGCACCAATAATAATTACCGGAACAGATAGATAAACAGCCCATCTTTGCAGTTTCTGCAGGGATATTATATCAGCAGAAGAAAATGGAATAATAATATGGTCTTTGGTATTCAAATGTGGTATTGGGTCA
>JAYUYX010000120.1:0-28235 GCA_043752205.1 Chitinophagaceae bacterium | reverse complement strand
TCTCTTGAGAACCACCATAAATTACACCTGGCACCATTTTCTGAGAGCGAAGTTGGCGGGTGGCTTTTTTTCCGCTTTCGGTCCTCAGTTGTCCTTCGATTGTAATTGATTTCATTTTTTAATTTTTTTATGAGGCGCAAAGGTAATAAAAAGTTGTAAGTTTTAAGTGATAAGATTAAAGTTAAATGCTCAATACTTAAAAACTTACTACATATCACTTCTTATTCGCCATCCGACTTCTCATAAACAGGCTATTAATACTCTTGTTTTCGAATGCATTTCGTATGGTGATTGCAAATAATTCATCAGTTGAAACAACTTTTATCTTACTGCACTCTCCCCGAAGTGGAATAGTATCGCAAACTACTAATTCTTCTAACGCACTGGTTTCTATGTTTTTATAGGCATTACCACTTAAAACAGGGTGCGTACAAAGGGCTCTTACACTTCTGGCCCCTTTATCTTTCATTAAGCCTGCACTTTTTGCCAAAGTGCCGCCCGTATCACATATATCATCAATTAATACAACATCACGATCGGTTACATCCCCAATTACAACCATACTGGCTATTTCATTAGCCCGTTTTCGGTGTTTATCACAAATCACCATTTCGCATTCAAAATAAGTAGCAATTTCACGAATACGGTTAGCGCTTCCTACATCAGGTGCTGCAAACGTAAGGTTAGCCAGTTTCAAATTCTCTATATAAGGAATAAATATAGCAGACGAATCCAGGTGGTCAACCGGAATATCAAAATACCCCTGTATCTGTGGCGCATGCAAATCCATAGTTATTACCCTGTCTGCACCGGCAGCGGTAAGCATATTGGCTACTAATTTTGACCCTATTGCAACCCTGGGTCTATCCTTTCTATCCTGCCTTGCTAAGCCATAATATGGAATAACAGCAATTACTTTATAAGCTGATGCTCTTTTTGCTGCATCAATCATAAGCAAAAGCTCCATTAAATTATCAGATGGAGCATAAGTACTCTGTATTAAAAAAACAAAACGACCACGGATACTTTCTTTAAACTCAACATAGATTTCTCCATCGCTAAAACGCTGAATATTTACTTTCCCCAGGGGTTCGCCAAACTTTTTGGCGATTTTTTCGGCCAGGTATTGTGATCCAGTACCTGAAAATATTTTTGCATTTGATTCCATATATATTTAAATTGAGGTAAGTGTAAGATAATATCCTGCGAAAGTATCATTTTGTTTAGATGAATTAATATACTTGCAATGGAAAATGTCAACAAGCCTTCCACATCTATTAAAAACTGGGCAGTAGATGATCGTCCCCGTGAAAAATTACTTACAAAAGGTCCTCCGGCATTAAGCAATTCTGAATTATTGGCTATTTTATTAAATAATGGCAGCAAAAATAAAAGTGCAGTAGAGCTGGCAAAAGAGATATTAAAATTGGGGCATGATAATTTAAATGAATTGGGAAAATTATCACTCCAGGATTTTAAACAGGTAAAAGGTATAGGCCAGGCTAAATCCATAATTATTGCTGCCGCGTTAGAACTAGGCAGAAGAAGGCATGCTTCTGCAGCCCTGGAAAAAACAGTTATAAAATCCAGTGGAGATATTGCCCAATATTTACGAGCATCTTTAAAAGATTATAATTACGAAGTATTTGCAGTAGTTTTTTTAAATCGTGCAAATAAGATCAATCATTTTGAAATTATAAGCAAGGGAGGGATAAGCGGTACAGTTGCCGATCCCCGGGTAATTTTAAAAAAAGCATTAGCGGAAGAAGCGACTGCTATTGTGCTATGCCATAATCACCCTTCTGGTAACTTACAGCCCAGCAGAGCTGATGAAGAACTTACCAAAAAGATTAAAGAAGCCGCTGGTTTTCTGGATATCAAGGTCATTGACCACATCATAGTAAGTGAAGAAGGATACTATAGTTTTGCAGATGATGGGATACTGTAGGAGCCGGGAGTGAGGAGTCTGCAGTCATGAGTATGGGAGTGGGAAAGTTTGATAAAATTTTTAAAAAAATCTGATATGGGATACTATAAGGATCTACTCGCTTTCAAAAAAGGATACGAAGTGGCTATGGAAGTTTTTACCCTCTCTAAAAAATTCCCTAACGAAGAAAAATATTCTTTAACTGATCAAATAAAAAGATCATCAAGATCTGTTTGTACAAATCTGGTAGAAGCATATCGAAGGAGACGATATCTGGATTATTTCATTAGCAAATTAAATGACTGTGAAACGGAGAATGCAGAAACACAGGTATGGCTTGATTTTTCACATGATTGCCAATACATAACACCCGAAGAGTATAATCATCTATCAGCAAAAAATGATGAAGTTGGAAAATTGATCTGGTATATGATTAACAACCCGGATAAATTCCGATGATCTCCCGGGCTCGAATCTCTCACCTCACGACTAATTACCCCCGACTCCTGACTCAGTTCTACGCCTGCGCTGTAGGTCCTCCAAAGTTAAAAGGTATTTCCACAGCTTCCATATCCTGGATAGTGCCGTTTGCAGTCTCAAATTTTTTTACATTTTCAACCATCGCTTTCATAAATCTTTTAGCATGAAATGGTGTTAGAATAATACGGCTTTTTACCTTGCTTTTAGGGGTTCCGGGCATAACATTCACAAAGTCAATAACAAATTCCGCATGGCTATGTGTGATAATCGCAAGGTTAGCATATTCCCCTTCTGATACTTTTTCAGAGATCTCAATATTAATTTGGTTGGGTTGTTCAGGTAAATTACTCATTTCTAAATTTTTAACAAAGATAAAAAGAAAGAGCCCCATAAATGGGGCTCTTTGTAAAAGTATTTTTAGATAAAATTATCTTGGTCCTGTATAGGTAAGTTTAATTGTCCACTCCCTACAACCTGCATCAAAAACACCCGGTACAGCATAACTGTAACCATATTTTACATAAAATGTTTTCGTTGCAGCATCATATCTATTGTTATAACCCACACCCATAGTATAGAATGTAACAGCACCTGGAAATGAATTTTGCACGGTAACAGCATTTGTAGCAGTGTTAACTGTGTACTCAGGTTCCTGGGCTCCAAAGTAACTTAAATTACCACCTAAAACAGATGGATTACCAAATGCTCCTGCAAGTGGCCAGTACATTTTAACCTTACTTGCACCTGTAGTTATCATATGAACTACAGTGGTACTACAGGTATAACCTGGATTTGATGACGGATGATAGTTACAGAAATCATCAGTGTATATACCATCATATGCATTTTTAGCACCGATCTCTCTTATAACAGATTTCTGAGAAGAGATTTTACCATTTTGATCTGCAGAGATAATAGTAAATGCTAAAGCATATAATGCACTTGGATTCAGTAATGTAGCATTAGGTATAGTTATATATATTTCCTTAGCAAATTCACCGGGTAAAAAGGTAAATGTATAAATACCGCCCTGGCCACCTGTTTTTACACCATCGCCTTGTATGGTGTACCATGCAGCAGGTAGTTGATTATAGAAAATTTTGTCAGGATTTGTCCTGTTAGGATTTGTTGAAACTGTATCCTGGTTGAAAAACCTAATGGCAGATGTATCATCTTTAATTGTTACCACCATTGTTTTATTCAGTTCAGTTTCGTTTGGTACATCCCTGCGTAACTCTACCAACAATAATTTTGTTGGGGTAGGTACGAAATCAATAGCACTTTTTATTATTGAGGGAGGCGTACCAGCATTTAGTATTTTAACCAATGTCTGACCTGCATCTCCCATTGGAGTAGACACAGTAGCTTTTTTGCAGGCTGTAAATACTAAAGAGGCAAGTGCTATAACAGCAACGCTCTTTGTAAAGTTTAAATATTTCATATAAGTGATTTTATGTTGATTTGCAAAACTAAGTAATTAACCTATCCCACCATTGATGGGATAGGTTAAAATATTATTAAAGGTCCCACCAAACACGGCCATCCTGTACATCTCCAGCAGTTGTACCACCAGTTATTCTTGCAGCAGCTTCTTTTGTATTAGCATTGTTTAGGTTATAATCATTATTACCATAAACATAACGACGTACAAAAGGGCCAGTTTTAAACCTGGTAGTTTTTAAGTTTGGTACACCAGTTCTTCTGAACTCAGCCCATCCTTCGTTACCATTAGGAAAACCTGCAATCCAGCGCTGTAAAGCAATACGGGTTAATTTTGTTGGGGTAGCAGCATCCTGTACATTTCCATCAGCAGCCCTAAATTGATCGTAAGGAGCAGTTCCAGCACCAATACTACCCGGTACACCTGCACCAGTATTGTAATTAGCAGGACCAGCTAAATATCCTGCTGGTATAGTAAGGCCCCATTGTGCAAATGAAGCAGTAATACCTGCATTATAATCTGTTTCTGCGTTACCAGTTATCCATCCTCTTTCTACACCTTCAGCTCTCACTAATAAAACGGTAGAAGCCGCTATAATTACAACCGGAGAATTCTGCTGTCTGAATGTAGTATTCAAAACTCTTGACTGACCATTACCTACGCTATTACCATAATCAATTGCAAGCCCCCTTGTTAAACCGTATGGAAACATAATATTGTTTGTTCCAAATGCATTGATACGTGTATCGCCTAAACCTGCTAATACATCACCCATGGTTTTACTTGATGCATAATCATCCCTGGTTTGATAAGTTAAGAACCATGGATTTTGAAATGAACCACCAGGATAGCTTTGTGTAAAATTATCGGCGTTGGTTTCTATGATACCACCAGATGCAGAAGCTGCATTTGCAAATTCCACTGCTGCTTTTCCGCCTGCTGCGGGATACCTTTTTGTTAAACGCATAGCCATGACCATACGCATGCTATTAGCCATTTTTTTCCATTTGGCATTATCTCCGTTAAAAATGATATCGCCTTTAATGGTTGGTCCACCATCAAACTGAGTAATAGCTTCTTTCAATTCTTTCAATAGGTCAAAATAAATATCCTCCTGTTTGTCGAACTTAGGTGTAAGGCTAGCAGCACCTTTTAAAGCCTGGCTGTAAGGTATATCACCCCACCTGTCAGTAGTTTGCCAAAAAAGAAATGCTTTTAAAATTCTTGCAACAGCAATCTGATTGCCATTTGAACCATATCCTGCCGCTACACCTGCTGTAGTTGGATCGGAATTGTAGTTAATGATGGTTTGCAGATCCTGCAATGGGCCAGAATAAGTACCTCCCATTTCCAATAAAGGAAGTGAATACAGAGACACATCAGTATACTGATTTTCGGCAATATACTGGGCGTACACTGCAGTTCTTAATACACTGGCAAAACCTCCAAGTTGTGATTCTACATTTGTAAGTAATGCAGAAGGGATAGGATTTACAATACCATTTGGATTCTGATTGATATCTCCAAAGTCATCAATCTTTGCACAACCTGCGCCACCTATCACCAAGGTGATAAGGGCGGCAGCTGAGATCTTTTTTATTGAAATACTTTTCATTTTTTTAAAATTTTAAGTTGATTAATTTAAATTAGAAACCAAGTTTTAAGTTAACACCAACTGATCTTGTACCTGGAAGCTGGCCGTCTTCACCAAAAACGTTACTGATTTCTGAAGGATCAAATCCTTTATTTTTTGTGTAAATTAACCAAGGATTACGAGATACAACAGAGAACACTGCAGTTTTAACATATCTTCCTATACCTAATTTCTCTACCGGTAACTTATATCCAAGACTTAGCTCTCTTAATTTAACAAAAGTTAAATCATATACACTGTTTTCTGAAATGCTATGTGATCTAAACTGTTGGAAATATGTTTGACCTTCCACATACTTATCAACTGGTTTTCCGGTAGCATCAACACCAAAAACGTGTACACCACCTCCGTCAGCAACCGGGTCACGCAAAGGAATACCACGATCGTTCAGCTCGGCTGTACGGGCAGTTAAACCAGAGAAAGTACCCCAGAAATCTGATAAAGAGAAGAATTTACCACCATAAGAATAATCAATATTTACATTGATGGTAAAGTTTTTAAATAGATTGAAAGTGTTTTGTACACCACCAGTATATTGTGGTAATACGCTACCAAATTTGCTATCTGGCTCACGAATGAACAATCCATCAGCATCCAGTTGATTTACACCGTTAATCTTTTTGATACCACCGCCAAACATCTGACCCCAAGGCTGGCCTACTTCATTAACAGCATAAGCTGATGATGAACCGGCAAAAGCACCTCTTTCTAAATTTAACCTGTTAATACCTGGGTAAAGTGTTACAATTTCATTTTTTGTTAAATAACCCCATGTACCAGATACTTCCCACTCAAGGTTCTTCCATTGTATTGGTTTAACAAAAGCTGTAACTTCCCAGCCTTTTTTAGCAATTTCTCCTGCATTAACTGAAATCAAATTAAATCCAGTTTGTTGAGGTACAGTTACGTCAACAGGAAAATCTTTATTGGTTCTATCCCAATAAGTAACCGTAAAACCTGTTCTGTTTTTCAAGAATCTCATTTCCAATCCAATTTCCTTTTCGGTATTGGTTGAGCCTTGTAATTTTGGATCTACCAGGTTACCCGGAACACTAGTAAGAATATTACCGTTGTACTGCTGGGTGCCAATGCCATATAATGAATTTAACTGGTTATAGTTTAAGGTCTGTAACAGTTGTCCAATAGATCCTCTAACCTTACCATAGCTGATGAACGGAACAGTGTTCCTGATCAGGTCACTGAATACAAATGATAAACCAGCTGATTTAGACTCTATGAAATGCCCTCTTGGCTCAGAAGATGTATAATCCCTACGGAAACTTCCTTCTACGAAAAGGAAATTACGGAAACCTATATCTGCCCGTACAAATAAACCCCGGCGTGTGAAATCCTGCCTGGTATTACCGTAATTGATAGGGTTTTTAGAATTTGCTAGAGAATATAAGCCAGGAGCACTAAGCCCGCCCATTGTATTTGCATTAATACCTCTGAATTTTGTTCTTAAGATATCAAAACCGGTATTTGCATTAACCTGGAAGCTTTTATATTTTTTGCTATAAGAGATCAATCCCTCATAGTTCTGACGATCACTGGCGTTATTGTTTGTACCATAAGCGGCATAAGCATTTCCTTCAAACGGATTGAAAGACATCTGATTAGCACTGAATTCCAGTTCGCTTCTATATTTTACTTCTGTATTGGTGGTTAACTGGTTTTTACGGTAAGTACCTTTAATTTTAAAATCATTATTGATCTTATAAGTTAATGACACATCACCATAAATCCTATCCCTGCGAATGTTGTTTTCAACATAATCAAAATATTGGTAAGGGTTATACCAATAATTACCGCCGTAAAATTTAACAGGAGCAGTAGTATTATAAGCGCCGGGATTACTATGATTCCAACTGGCTAAAATACCTTCAGGACTTTTTAAAGTTTTTAATTCTTTCATTATGTCCATATCTAGATTACGGTGAAACCATGAACCGAATGTACCGGTTGTTTGATTAGAATAACCGTCATCGCTTTCTGTATTCTTATTTTCAGCTATATAATTAAAGTTTACACCTAAAGTTAAACGGGAGCTTAACTCAGCTGTCATATTTGCATTTAAAGTATGACGTCTTAAGTATTCAGTTGGTGTAATACCTTTAATATCAAGGTTAGTATAAGAAGCCCTCATACTCACCAAATCAGTTGCTTTAGAAAAAGCGAAGTTGTTTGTTTTAGTAACCCCTGTTTCCCAAAAATCACGAATATTTGTAGGATGAGCAGTTAACTTAGCAGTTTTAAAAGCATATTCACTTCCCGGATACCATGCATACCATGGAATATATTCCTGGCCGGCAATACGTGGACCCCAGCTAGCATCATCAGAATAATCATGATAATACTTACCATCTAAAGCTCTCCAACCTTCAGGTTGACCAGCCTGGTAATTGTATTTAATTAAATCGCCAGATGCTCCACCTGCGTAAGAATTTTGGTAATCAGGTGTTATATATACATTATCGAACTGTACACCTGAATTAATTTCAAAACCAATTCCTTTTGCATTCTTCTTAGCTTTTTTTAATGTAATTACTATGGCACCATTTGATCCATCAGGGCCAAATAAGGCTGCAGCAGCAGGTCCTTGTAATACAGATATGTCTTCAACATCATCAGGATTGATATCAGCGCTACTCGGCATGATAGTTCCATCCACTACATATAAAGCACCCCCACCTAAACCAAGTCCATTTTCACCACGCAACCGAACTGTAGTTTCAGCTCCTAATTTAGCAGCTGACTGGCTACGAACCTGAGCACCAGCAACTTTACCGGCCAAAGCATTGTTCACATTGGTCTGACGTATTGTGTTTACCTGGTCACCACTTAAGTTCTGTACATTGGCTGCTGTACTTCTTGCAGTACGCTTAATACCGAAAGCACTTGTTACAACAACTTCTTTAATGTCAACTCCACTTTTTTCCATAACAGTATTTAAAGTATTTTGAGTACCTACTGGTACTTCAATCTCTTTAAAACTTTGTCCGGAAATAACTAGGATTGCATTTGGGTTTACCCTAAGAGAGTAAGTTCCGTTGGCATCAGCGGCAACGCCGGTATTTGTGCCTTTTACTTTTACAGACGCAAAAGAAACAGGATTACCGTCAACATCAGTAACCTTACCGGTCACCACCCGGCTTTGCGCAAATGCCAATACTCCACAGAGCATCAACATTGTAAACAGTGATAAAAATCTTCTCATGTGCATTTAATTAAGTTTTATGATTTGTAAAAATAAGGATAATTTCTTAACGTCAAAATAATGTTAAATTAATTTTCCTAAGTCTTTGTATCGTATTATAGGACAATGAATGATTTTAAATAGCTGCATTAATAACAAATATTGTTAAAATTTATATACAATTTGAAATTTCATTTCGGATTTCACGCTACCCTGTATTTCATCTAATCCGCTTCCGATAAGGTTTTTAGCCTTGTATATAGTTTGTGACCATTTTACCCAGCAGGCAATTTTTTTGTTAATGTCATAGTTTAAATTTAAATAATATCTATACCCTTTATCATAGAAAACAGGGATAGAATAGCTATATAAAAGGTCATTTTCATAAGCATACAATCGGCTATTATACCCTTCTGTCTCAAAATATTGACCACGAATGTTGCCTGAATATGGTTTGAGTAGGGGTTTATATATAAAATCGAAGAAGATCAGAAACCCCTGTTCGGCAGATATACCATTTTTATCAAACCAAACCAATTCCATCCTGCTACGAAGTATTATTGCTTCATTTACCTTATAACTAAACTGTGTTCGCCAGTTCTTTTTAGGTTGCTGAACTACCGGGGATAGGGTAAGTTGGTTAGGGTTTGCATTTATTGCTTTTGTCTCGGCATGATACCGGGAATATATCTCAATTTGCTTATTGGGCTTATAATTGAATTGAACGAGGTAATCTGCTCCGCCTGATGGCGCATTCACCCTATATCGTAACCAGGGAAATTTATAAAAATCTGCATAGGCATCTATTTTCCAGTAATTATTGGGCCTTACTGAAATGCCCCCATACAACCCGTTCTCATTATTTGGATAAGTACTTTCAGTAAATGCTGATGTATACAGGGTTTGATAGGACCTGGAAATATTGCGGTACAACAAACTGAGATCAACACGTGATGAAGCACTCACCAGAATACCATTAATAAATGCCTTATCAAAATTTGAGGTAAAAGCGGCTTCGCCAAAAAAATGCAGATTCTTAAATGTATAGCTATAATCAATGCTATAGTTACCAAAACTATGACCGTTCAGTGCATATATATTATAAGGTTCGGCAGATTTTATCAAGGGCAATTTAAATTTATACTGGATGCCATTAATACCCAGGTGCAATCTTTTAATTTGATAAGAGATGTTACCGCCAAAAGCCAATTGTTGCTGAATGCCTTTATCAGTTATCTCGCTTTTTGTACGGTGGTAGCCTGATGTTTGTAATGAAGAAATAAAATCATCATGACTTTGAGATGTATCACTTACTAAATTTGCATCAATCTTTTTATAAGAGCCAAAAACTGTTACCTGCCAGCTCCTTTTTTCCAGCGTCAGTCCAACACCGCGGTGAAAATTTATTTCGCCTGCAGAGTTATAAGGGTGTAAAACATCTGCCTGCCTTTTTACATTAATTACATCGGCACTTTTTTTGAAAGCCAGGCTTTGCCATTGCGTTAAACCCTGCCCAAAGTTTACAGTAAAATCTCCTATTGCAAGTGATTTAACAATACCCATTTTACGGATGAATATATGCGCTGAATAAAAATCAAATCCTTGTTTTTGTTTGCCTTTAAAAAACTGTTCCCCCGCATCTTTCTCTCCCAAGATCCCGTATTGCAGTAGGTTTTTGTAAACATATTTATACCTGACTAAAAGTTTTTGCGGCGAGCCTGGATAAAAGTTAGTTGCAGATGAAGAGTCAAGTAAATATCCTTTTGATCTTTCCAGCACCTGTGATGTTCTTAATAAAATATTATGATCCCCGTTTTGTAACCTGTGCCTTATAGTGCCTGCCACAGAAAGTTGTAAACTCACGCTTATGTATGGCCTTATTTTTTGTATAGTTGCCAAATTCCAGCCTGGCACTGCCTGCAATTCATGCACATCTATTAATTTGCCTACCAGGCTCCGGTATAAAATAAAATTCTGTATCTGTATGGGAGTAAGCATCCGCAATTGATTTATTGCAGCAGCATCTGCAGTATTCAGGTTGATTGGGTTATTAATATACTGAACAAGTTGTTGCAGGTAAGCATCATCTTCTGTTTCCACATCCTCATTATTCTCTGTTATATTTTCCAGTTGCTGTTCTATATTTGTGGTAATCGGTTCTGTTACCTGTGCTGCAGCATTTTCAGCAACAAGAAAAACAAATACAAAAGCGAGCATTGTTTTCATTCATTTCTGGATTTAAAATTCATTAGGAGTAAAATACCAGGCGAAAATCCAAGCTGAGGATGGTAGCTTGATGTGATATCCAGCCGCAAGTTCTTCCAGGCAATACCTGCACCTGCATAAGCTGTTGTAGTTTCACTCATAAATCCTGCTCTTGCAAAAAATTGTTTGGCAAAATGATATTGTAATCCTGCAATCACATTTATAGCTTTATCTTCTTGCTTTATAATTTCACTGCTTATAAAAAAATGTTCAGAAGCATCATATCCAATACCCACTTTATAGGAAGATGCCAATTTCTCATCATTGCTTTTTCCCAGTTTACCACCCACCGGATTATACACATGAATGCCGGCATTTAATTTATCTGTTAAATGCAGTAAGGCACCAATCTCAAAATTTATTACCGATGCATTTCCATATACCGGGATACGGTAACCATAGTAATTAAATTGTACCCCTAAATCAACCCGCTTGCCAAGTTTTCTTGCATAGGCAAAACCTATTTTGCTCTCATTAAAGTTTTTGAAGCCGGCATAATTTAGCTGGATTCCGAAATTGCCTAAACGGGTTGGTAAAGCAGCCCCCAGTGAATAACTACTTGTTTCACTTAACATAAATCTACGCTCACCAAATATGCCAATACCTGTATTTTTTGTTTGCGCAAGTGCCCCCTGGTTTCCGGTAAAAGACAATACATCATTTTGTTGCTGGCTGTATGCCGATAAACTTATATAGGGCTGTGCAACTGTATAGCGAAGTGATTGAGCATTAATTGAATTAAAATTAATTATGCAGGCTAATAATAATGATAAGTTAGTTTTCATTTATATAGCAGTTCGTGATTAACTGCAACAAGATAATAAATACTATATCAAAAAAGCAACTAATACAACCTCATATTTTCAGCAAATAGTTGATTACTTTTGCGCCATGCAAATTTTAGATGGAAAAATTGTTTCGCAATCTGTAAAAGAGAATATAAAAGAAAAAGCAAGGCTTTTTAAAAATGAGCACAACCGAAGCCCTCATCTGGCTGCAATACTGGTTGGCAGCGATGGTGCAAGTGAAACCTATGTAGCCAGCAAAGTAAAAAACTGCGAGGAAGTTGGTTTTAAAAGCAGCCTGATCCGTTTTGATGAAAATATCCCGGAGGAATTACTAATTACGGCCATTGAAAAACTCAACAATGATGATGATGTACATGGTATATTAGTACAGCTGCCTTTACCTAAACAAATTGATGAAGAAAAAATAATAAACCTGATTAATCCTGATAAAGATGTGGACGGTTTTCACCCTGTGAGTATTGGTAAAATGGTGCAGGGCCTGCCCACATTTATACCTGCTACGCCTTATGGAATTTTATTAATGCTTGAACATTATAAAATTGAAACAAGCGGAAAACATGCAGTAGTAATTGGCCGTAGCAATATAGTTGGCAGGCCAATAAGCATTTTATTGAGCAGGAATACTTATCCCGGAAATTGTACAGTAACTGTTTGTCATAGCCGCACAAAAGATCTGAAAGCGATCTGTTTACAGGCCGATATTATTGTAGCTGCTTTGGGCATTCCTGAATTTTTAAAAGCAGATATGGTAAGAGAAAATGCTGTTGTTGTTGATGTGGGAATTACCCGTGTTGCAGACAGCTCAAAAAAATCTGGTTTTGCATTAAAGGGAGATGTTGATTTTACAAACGTAGCTCCCAAATGCAGTTATATAACACCTGTACCAGGTGGCGTAGGATTGATGACCATTGCAGCATTGCTGATGAATACCTTTACCGCCTGCGAAAATAAATTCAAATAATCCAAAAGCAATATCGCTTTGCTTTATACAAATGACTCAACAAATAAATACCACAACCTTATTGCTGCCAGTAATGGAACATTTTTATACCATTCAGGGTGAAGGCTATCACCAGGGCAGAGCCGCTTATTTTATCCGCCTGGGAGGATGTGATGTTGGTTGTGTTTGGTGTGATGTGAAAGACAGTTGGGATGTAGAAAAACATCCTTTACTAAATATTGATGAACTGGTATCGAATATTGGAAAAACGCCAGCCAAACTTGTTGTGATCACAGGTGGAGAACCACTGATGCATAACCTTGATGAACTTACTGAGTTGCTCCAATCCAAAGGTTTTGAAACCAATATTGAAACCTCGGGCGCCCATCCTTTAAGCGGCAGCTGGAACTGGATTTGTTTATCTCCTAAAAAATTCAAAACTCCATTACCTGGTATATTACCTCATGCCAACGAATTAAAAGTAGTGGTATTTAATAAATCTGATTTTGAATGGGCCGAACAATTTGCAGCATTGGTTTCGCCGCATTGTAAATTATACCTTCAGCCTGAGTGGGATAAAGCTTCTATAGTTACACCATTGATTATAGAATACATTAAACAGAACCCCAAATGGGAACTGTCGCTGCAGGTACACAAGTATATCAATGTTCCATAAAAGAAATGTTATAATTCTGCATAAAGAATAAATAAAACTTCCATTCGTTCTATCTTTATTCAACGAACAATCTACATGCGAAATAAAAAATATTATATCCTCAAAGCTATTCTCACTTTCTTCATTTTTAATTTTTCATTTTTAATTTCTACTGCACAATGGTACGATCCGGAAAAAGTAAATAAAAAAGCGGGTGAAATTTATGGACAGGCTTATGAAGCTGCCACTGCAGGTAATTATACTGTGGCCTTAAAACACCTTGAAAATGCGCTTACCTTAGATCCGAAATTTGTTGATGTCTTTTTATCGCGTGCAGGTATTTATGCGGAATTAAAAAATTATACAGCATCTGTTGCTGACTTTGAAACGGGATTAAAAATGGATCCTGTATATTCAAAAACATATTTACTTCCGTATTCAATTTCTCTTGGAGGTGTTGGAAAATTTCAACAGGCGCTGGATGCTGTTAATGAATTCTTAGCTAACCCAACATTAAATCCACAAAGTATTAAAGCAGGTAATTACCGCAAAACTGCTTACAGCTTTGCAGTTGAATATGAAAAAACACATCCTGCAAAAGGTTATGTATTTGCACCACAAAATTTAGGCGATAGCATCAATACCGACCAGTTGGAATATTTTCCTTCGTTTACCATTGATGGCAGTAAAATGATCTTTACCCGACGAATAGCCAGTGATGAGGATTTTTATGAAAGCAATTTTATAAACGGAAAATGGAGTAAAGCCCTACCGCTGGGAGATAAAGTAAATACCAATCTTAATGAAGGTGCACAAAATATTTCGCAGGATGGACAATTGCTGATATTTACCGGCTGCAATTATCCGGAAGGCGAAGGCAGTTGCGATCTGTATTTTTCTGTAAGAACAAATAATGGCTGGAGTGAAGCTCAAAATCTTGGACCAGTTTTGAATACTGATTTCTGGGAATCATCCCCTTCTTTATCTCCCGATAAAAGACACCTGTACTTTGCCAGCAGCCGTGCCGGTGGCTTCGGGGGCCGTGACATATGGGTAACTCACCGGTTGCCAACGGGCAAGTGGAGCCGCCCTGAAAATTTAGGAGAGGCTGTAAATACAAGTGCTGATGAAAGCTGCCCTTTTATGCATGCAGATAATGAAACCTTGTACTTCAACAGCAATGGCCATCCCGGTTACGGAATGACAGATCTTTTTTTAAGCAAAAAAGTAAATGACAGCAGCTGGACCGTTGCAGAAAATTTGGGTTATCCTATTAATACTATTGATGACCAGGGTTCTTTAATAGTTGCAGCAGATGCCAAAACAGCTTACTATGCCAGCGATGGGACAGATACCAAGGGTGGGCTGGATATTTATTCATTTCAATTAAGAGAAGACATCAGGCCTTTAAAAACCTTATGGGTAAAAGGAAAAGTATTTGATAAAAAAACAAACGCAGGCCTCCCCTCTGCAGTTGAATTAACTGATCTCAAAAACGGCAACCTCATCAGCAAAATACAAACAGATGAAGATGGAAATTACCTGGTTACGCTGCCCGTTGGAAAAGATTATGCCTTTAATGTAAACCGCCGTGGGTACTTATTTTATTCTGATAATTTCTCACTTTCCAAAAACAATATTGATTCTGTCTTTATAGTAAATATCCCTTTGCAGCCCATTGAAAAAGGAGCCACCATTGTTTTAAAAAATATATTTTTTGAAACCGGTAAATATGAATTACAGAATGAATCCAGATCAGAACTGGATAAATTAGTAACCCTGCTCAATGATAATCCTAATTTAAAAATACAGATAGACGGGCATACTGATAATGTAGGCCAGGAAAAAGATAACCAGTTACTTTCAACCAACCGTGCTAAAGCTGTTATTGGATACCTGTTAAGTAAATCTATCAATATGCAACGCCTTTCTTACAAAGGTTTTGGGTCAACCAGGCCGGTTGCAGCTAACTCCACAGAAAACGGCAAAGCACTAAACCGCAGAACTGAACTTTCTATTACCAGTAATTAAATATTTTTTCTATTATTGTTGTGTAAACCGGCCCTTCCCTATGCACAACGATCTGCTTTATCAAATTGCATTAACGCTTGTACCCAACATTGGCGATGTACATGCCAAAGCTTTAATAAATATTTATGGAAATGCTCAATCGGTTTTTAAAGCAAAGAAAAAAGAACTGGATAATATTGAAGGTATCGGCACAGTAAGGTCTAGATCAATAAAAAATTTCACAGACTTCAGCAGTTCAGAAGAAGAAATAAAGTTTATTGAAAAATATAAAATTACGCCGCTCTTTATTGCCGATAAAAACTATCCAAAACGCTTATTAAACTGCTACGACAGTCCTGCATTGCTTTACTACCGTGGCAATGCAGATTTAAATACCTCCAAAATAATTTCTATTGTTGGCACCCGCAATAATTCTGATTATGGCAAAAAGGTTTGCGAAAAATTTATTGACGAGCTCCAATCGGAAAATATTTTAGTGGTAAGCGGCCTGGCCTTTGGCATTGATACTATTGCACACAAAGCTGCTTTAAAAAATAATCTGCAAACTGTTGCTGTGCTTGCTCACGGACTCGACAGGATCTATCCTTCGCAGAATAAATCGCTTGCAAAGCAAATGACTGAGCAGGGCGGTTTGCTTACAGATTTTATCAGCAACACCAATCCTGATAAACAAAACTTTCCAAAACGAAACCGCATAGTTGCCGGCATGTGCGATGCTGTGATTGTAATTGAAAGCAGCAAAAAGGGCGGCTCACTCATTACTGCCGAACTGGGCAATGGCTATAATAAAGATGTATTTGCCATTCCCGGCCGTACCAATGATATAAAAAGCGAAGGTTGCAATTACCTGATAAAAAATAATAAAGCGGCATTGATAAATTCAGTGGAAGATTTTTTAGAAATGATGAACTGGAGTTCCACACCAAAGCCATCAGCAAAAAAACAACGGGAATTATTTATTGAGCTTACGCCTGATGAAAAAATTGTAGTGGATATTCTGCAGCAGCAGGATAATATTCAGATAGATGAGCTCTATTTTAAAAGCGGGCTAAGCAGCAGTGCTGTTGCAACAGCCCTGTTAATGATGGAAATGCAGGGCGTTGTGCTGAGCTTGCCAGGCAAAGTTTACAAACTTGCCTGATTAACTTCCAACTTTGCACTTTCAACTTTGCACTTTATCTTTGCCTATGGCAACAATAAATAATCCCTCAGCTAAAAGCAATTCCAAAAAATTTTATGGCGAAGGCTTAACGTTCGACGACGTTTTACTCATGCCAGCCTATTCACAGATATTACCCCGTGAGGTAAATATCAGTACGCAACTCACAAAAAGTATCATACTGCATGTGCCTTTATTGAGTGCGGCTATGGATACGGTTACCGAAGCTTCGCTTGCTATTGCATTGGCAAGAGAAGGCGGGCTGGGAATTTTACACAAGAACATGAGTATTGACCAGCAGGCCGACCAGGTACGTAAAGTAAAACGCAGTGAGAACGGTTTGATACTGGATCCCGTTACCCTTAGCCCTGATGCTACTATCGGCGAGGCTTTACGCTTAATGAAAGAAAACAAGATCGGTGGTATTCCTATTGTTGATGCCGCTCATAAATTACTAGGTATACTTACCAACCGTGACCTTCGTTTTGAAACCCATTACAAAAACAAAGTAAGTACTGTGATGACAAAGGAAAATCTCATCACAGCACCGGAAGGAACCGATCTTAAAAAAGCCGAACTCATTTTCAAAAAAAATAAAATTGAAAAATTACCTGTAGTTAATAAAGCAGGCAAACTCATCGGGTTGATCACTTTTAGCGATATTTTAAAATTAAAATCTCATCCACATGCCGTTAAAGATTCTTTTGGCAGGCTGCTGGTTGGGGCAGGCGTAGGCATCACTAATGATATTATGGACCGGGTTGATGCATTGTATAAAGTTGGTGTTGATGTGATATGCCTGGATAGTGCACACGGCCATACCAAAGGTGTTATAGGTGCATTAAAAAACATAAAGAAGCGTTTCAAAAACATACAGGTAATTGCCGGTAATGTTGGCACAGGCGCTGGTGCTTTGGCATTAGCAAATGCAGGTGCCGATGCGGTGAAAGTTGGTATAGGGCCAGGTTCTATCTGTACAACAAGAATTGTAGCCGGAACAGGCGTTCCGCAAATTACCGCTGTGATGGAAGCTGCGGCTGCTTTAAAAAATAAAAATGTTGGTATTATCAGCGATGGTGGTATAAGATATACAGGCGATATGGTAAAAGCATTAGCAGCAGGCGCAAGTTGTGTGATGATGGGTAATGTTTTTGCAGGCACAGAAGAGAGTCCTGGTGAAACAATTATTTATGAAGGCAGAAAATTCAAACAATACCGCGGCATGGGTTCTTTGGGCGCCATGGCACAGGGAAGCAGCGACCGTTATTTCCAGGATGTAGAAGACGATATAAAGAAATTTGTACCGGAAGGTATTGAAGGGCGTGTAGCATTTAAAGGATACTTAAGAGAAGTAGTTCACCAATTTACAGGCGGCTTACGGGCAGGCATGGGCTATTGTGGTGCACAGAATATAAAAGAACTGCAAAACGCAACTTTTGTAAAGATCACCAATGCCGGGATGAGAGAAAGCCATGCACATGATATTGCCATAACCAAGGAGGCACCGAATTACAGCCGGTAATACCAATTAAAAATTAAAAATTAAAAATTGACCCCTCACTCAATGTCCCAGATGAAAAAAACAGCACTCAAATATTCTCTGTTTTTCATTTTTAATTTTTCGTTTTTCATTTTTAATTCCGCTAAAGCACAAGACAGTTCCCGCCTACGCATCTCTCTTCTTACCTGCACTCCCGGCGAAGAACTTTATTCAACTTTTGGGCATAGTGCTTACCGGGTAATTGACAGCAATGCTGTTACTGATATTGTTTACAACTACGGCACTTTTAATTTTGATGATAAGGGGTTTTATATAAAATTCGTAAAAGGTAAATTGCTGTATTATGTATCAACAGAATACTTTGCTGATTTCAAAGAGATGTACCAATCTACCAACCGAGGAATTACCGAACAGGTATTAAATTTAACAGCTGCAGAAAAAATAAGTCTCCGCAACTTCTTAAATGAAAATATTAAAGAAGAAAACAAATATTATAGGTACGATTTCTTTTTTGATAATTGTACCACCAGGCTCAGGGATATTTTAAAAAAACAACACGATTCAGCTTTTACCCAAAAGCCCGTAATGCCGGTGGGCAGTACGTTCCGCAATGCCATTCACGAATACCTGGATAAGAACCATAAAGACTGGAGTAAACTAGGTATTGATATTTTGATGGGGCAACCCACAGATGGGGTTATGAGCGCTGAGGATATGCAGTTCCTGCCAGACAACCTGATGAAAAGTTTAGACAGCAGCAGTACTCCTGATGTTTTATCCTCACAAAATTTATATCCCATTACAGATCTAAATGCCAAAAGATCTTTCTTTACACCATTTGTTGTTTTTTTATTGCTGCTGATCATTATCGTGTTGTTAGGTTTTGTTCACCGGGCCCTGTGGGTAAAAAACAAAGTTGTACAAACATTCCTACAGGGCTTTGATGGCTTGTTTTTCTTTTGCACGGGAGTTTTAGGAATTATCATCCTGTTTATGTGGTTTGGCACTGAACACAGCATGCTCAGGAATAATTTTAATTTATTATGGGCATGGCCAACACACAGTATAATTGCCTTTTTTGTTAACAGTAAAAAAACATGGGTAAAAAATTATTTTAAGTTCACGGCAATTGGTTTAATGCTGGTTTTGATAGCCTGGTTGTTTTTACCCCAGCAAATGAATAATGGTTTAATTCCGTTGGTTTTATTACTAATTTATCTGAGCGTAAAAAAGTCTTTTGCCACGAATTACACAGATTAACACGAATAAAAAATTAGTGTACATTCGTGGCACCTGCCTGTCGGCAGGCAAGGTTCGTGACAGAAAAAATCATTTCATATCAATCCTCAAACATTTTCTACCGTACAATTGGTAATGGCAAGCCCATAATACTAATACATGGCTTTGGAGAAGATGGAGACATCTGGCAAAATCAGGTCAAATTTTTAAAAAAATATTTCTACCTCATCATCCCCGATCTGCCCGGCAGCGGAAGATCTGATATGATCAATGACATGAGCATGGAAGGCATGGCTGAATTAATAAAAGAGCTCATTGCCGAGGAAGCTCCAAAGTTCCCCCTCCAGCCCACGGAGTCGGAAGGGGTTCGGGTTTGCATGCTTGGCCATAGCATGGGCGGTTACATCAGCTTAGCCTTTGCAGAAAAATATCCCGACCAGTTATCATCCTTTGGATTGGTTCATTCTTCGGCATTTGCAGATAATGAAGAAAAAAAAGCAACCCGGTTAAAGTCAATAGGGTTCATAAAAAAACATGGGGCTTATGAATTTTTTAAGTCCAGTATTCCTCCCCTGTTCACAGAAACCTGGGCAGAGCAAAACCAATTAACTGTTGATGAACTGGTTGAAAAAAGCAAGTCATTTAAAGATGAGGCGATCATTCAATATTACCAAGGCATGATTGACCGGACAGACAGGGCCGCAGTTTTAAAAAATTTTTATAACCCTGTTCTTTTTATAATGGGAGAACATGATAAAGCTGTTCCTTTTGAACAGAGTATGCAGCAATGCTATTTACCTAATCAAGCTCATATACATATCTTACGCAACAGCGCCCATATGGGCATGCTGGAGGAAGCGGATATAGTTAATAAAGCAATACTCAACTTTATTAATCTCATTTAACAATTGCATCTATTAGAAGGCAGCGTTTTTCACTATTTTTACGTCTTATTAGTGCTTTAAATAATAATATGAAGAGATTTCTATTTGTTTCTATCTTTTCCTTCCTTTCTTTAATCTCATTTGCCAACCATACAAAAGGAGGATGGATGTATTATGAATATATGGGACCAGGCAGTGCAACCAACACTTCCCGGTATAGGGTAACTTTAAAATTATATACCGAATGCAACCTTAATCCAGGTCAAACTGATCCTACAGTACCATTCAGTTTTTTCGGTGCAACTAGCAATAATCTTATTTACAATATTTCTGTACCGGTAATCAGTGACGTTAACACGAATAATTGTACTACTGCAGAATGCCATCCATGTATCAACAATATTCCCTTCATCTGCTACAAAATACGAACCTATCAAACTGACATTGATCTCCCAAATACACCTGATGGATTTATTGTAGCTTACCAGAGATGTTGCAGGATAATCGGTATACAAAATATACAATCACCATCCAATAATGTTGGAGAAACATGGACGGTAAAAATACCCGGAACTGCTGTAGCAGGTGCTCAACTCAATTCAAGCGCCAGGTTCTCCCAAAATGACACTGCCATAATTTGCCAGGGCGATCGTTTTACTTTTGACTTTAGTGCTACGGATATAAATAATGATTCACTGGTGTATGCATTCACTCCAGCTTTCGGTGGGGCTTCCAATACTGCACCAAATCCTACAAATGCTTCAAATCCTCCTTATGTATCAGTATCGTATGCAGGTGGCTTTTCCGGTTCACAACCACTGGGCAGTGGTGTAACAATAAATACAGCTACCGGTATCGTAACAGGCTTTGGCCCATCAATAGGTATTTATGTGATAACTGTAACGGTAAGCGAATATAGAAGAGGGACCAATATTAAAATTGCTGAAGTGCGGAAATCCCTTCACATTGAGGTAACTAACTGTTCATCCACTGCAGCAGAATTGGAACCTGATTATACAAGCTGTGATGGCTTTACAATAACTTTTACCAATCGTAATAATAATAATATTCAGACTTTTGATTGGGACTTTGGAGATGGTAATACATCGACGCAGGCTTCGCCAACACATACCTATGCTGATACAGGAGTTTATATACTTAAACTAGTTGTGAACAGGGGACTTCCATGCTCTGACTCTACTACTGCACCTGTAAAAGTCTACCCCGGTTTTTTTCCTGATTTTACTTTTGCAGGGCAATGCCAGAATATACCTGTTCAGTTCAATGATATTACTACCGCCACGTATGGTGTAGCCGATAAGTGGAGCTGGAATTTTGGGGACTTTGCATCACCCAACAACACATCAACCCTTAAAAATCCAACACATACATATACAGCAACGGGCACTTATAACATTGTGTTTGTAGTGGAAAGCAGCAAAGGTTGTAAGGATACGGTTTTAAAAAGCATTGATATTGTATCGCAGCCAGCCCTGACCGTAAGCAATGATACCCTCATCTGCATTATTGATACACTGCAGCTAAATGCTGTGGGTACAGGCACCTTTTTATGGACACCTAATTACATGATCAGCAATGTTAACATTGCAAACCCATTGATTAGCCCAGATGTAACCACCACCTATTTTGTAAACTTAACTGATGCCTTTGGCTGCACAGTAAGAGATTCAGTTAAAGTAAATGTGAAAAATTTTGTTACGCAGTTTGGCGGGGCAGATACAGCCATTTGCCAGTCTGATCCTGTTACACTGCAACTCACCAGCGATGCATTATATTTTATATGGACAGAGACCCCTGCAGGAAATACTTTAAATGATCCTACTTTAAAAAATCCAACAGCAAGGCCGGTAGTAACTACCACTTACCATGTTGTGGGTAGCATTGGTAAATGCATTGCCCAGGATGATATTACCATAACACCCGTGCCTTACCCGGCAGCCAATGCCGGGCCCGATAATACAATTTGTATTGGCGGCTCTGCCCAATTGAATGCATCAGGTGGCAGTATTTATTCGTGGACGCCCTCGGCCTTTTTAACGGCTACAAATATTCCTAACCCTATATCAGTAAAACCAACGGATAATGTGCGGTACATTGTTACAGTAAGAGATGTGTTAGGATGCCCCAAGCCCGTAAAAGATACTGTATTCGTTTTTGTAGCAAAAATAAAGGCAGAAGCCGGGCCAAGAGACACCTCGGTAGTTTTGGGCCAGCCATTGCAGTTAGGTGCATCGGGCAGTACCAATTATTCGTGGACGCCCACCACCTGGCTTAACAATCCTTTCATCAGCAATCCCATCTCACTGCCGCAAAACGATATTGAATACGTGGTAAGGGTAAGCAATGCTGTTGGTTGTTTTGATACTGACAGTATTCGTGTGCATGTTTTTAAAGTAAAACCTGATCTTTTTGTACCCAATGCTTTTACTCCAAACGGCGATGGTAACAATGATATCTTCAGGCCAATACCCATTGGCATGAAATCGATGGATATTTTTAGAGTGTACAACCGCTGGGGACAAATGTTATACTCCGGTACGGGTAATGGAGCTGGTTGGGATGGCAGGTTTGCAGGTAAACCTCAGGAGACTGCTACGTATGTATGGTATGCCGAAGGAATTGACTACCTCAACAATAAGATAAAAAGAAAAGGATCTGTGATATTGATAAGGTAACTCAAATGTATATAAGTTTAAACGCCGTCTCTTTGCTAAGACGGCGTTTTTCGTTAATTTTAAGTCTCCCAAACATTAACTTTTCCAAATGAAGAAATATTTACTGCTGATTATTTTATCGGTTATATGCATACAGGATATTTATGCTTCTCATACTAAAGGAGGATGGATGTATTACGAATACCTTGGTCCCGGCATAGTAGATCCGCTAAAGCTCCGTTATAAAATCGGGTTGAATTATTACGTAGAGTGTAACAATCTAGTACCTGAACTCGATTGGAATTTTACATTTTTCAGTGGAACGGCACCGTTTAATTTTATACAAAATATTCCGGTATCAGTGGGTACTACTATACAAATTGATGGCTGTACAAGTGCCAGCTGTTATCCTTGCCTTAGCTCAATACCACAAAGATGTTATGAAATAAGAAATTACGAGATCATAGTTGAATTAGATCCGGCACCGGATGGCTATATTATTTCCAAACAGCGGTGCTGCCGGCTAAACGGGATTATTAATATTCAAACCCCTTCGAATGCTTTTGGTGCTACATATACTATAAAAATACCGGGGTTTAATGATGGTCCTACTGCCCCAATGAATGCTAGTCCATTTTTTATTTTTAATGATACCGCTGTGGTTTGCGGGGGAAGCCCTTTTACCCTAAACTTTACAGCCATTGATGCTGATGGCGATTCATTGGAGTATAGGTTTGTAGATGCCTTTGATGGCGCATCATCGGGTCCTGCTAACCCCCCTACTTCAAATCCCCCCCCTTTCAGTTTTCTTACATATGTAGCACCATACTCAGGTCTCAGACCTTTAGGTAACGCAGTAAACATAAATCCGCTTACCGGGGTTATCAGTGGTATTGCTCCTCCGGTGGGCGAATATGTTATTTGTGTACTGGTAAGAGAATACCGCAACGGACTGTTTATCGGTGAAGCAAGAAAAGAGTTACACTTAGAAACTGCGCCTTGCACCCCACTTGTTGCAAACCCTAATTTTAATTCGGTTACCTGTGATGGTTTTACAGTTACATTAACGCAAAATACTTCTGGAAATCCAGACACTTATTTTTGGGATTTTGGAGATCCTGCCAGTGGTCCTGCTAACTATTCTAACTTACCAAATCCTACACATACTTTTACCGATACCGGGGTATTCCAAATCAAACTTGTAGTTTCAATAGCAGGATTGTGTATTGACTCAATAATAAAACCAATTGGGGTTTATCCTTCTTTCTTTCCAGGATTTACAAATTCTGCTCAGTTATGTGTTAATACGTCTGTTCAGTTTACGGACACTACTTATTTTCAATACGGAAATGTTATTGCATGGCGATGGAATTTTGGTGATGGCACTACTCTTGCAGATACCAGCCATTTACAAAATCCGGTTTATAGTTATAGTGGGGCAGGTAATTTTCCCGTAGAATTAATTGTGACTAATGATAAAGGTTGTATTGATACTCTTATAAAAAACATTATCATAAGTGACAACCCTATCGTCACACTATTATCTTTCGACTCCAGTTATTGTGGCCTCGATAGCCTTCAACTCTCCGCCGCAGGCACAGGTAGTTTTAACTGGACACCAAATACCAATATCACCGGTGGCAATACCGCCACACCATTGGTGTACCCAACTACAGCTACCCGATATACAGTAACCTTAACCAATGCATCGGGTTGTTTTAAAAGTGATTCTTTATTGGTAACACCTAAGTTCGATCTATCTAATTCCATCAATGCAAACACGGTTAATATTTGTGAAGAAGATACGGTGCAGCTAAGCGGCATAACCAATAAAACAAATAATATTACCTGGCAGTGGAGCCCGCCGGGCAGTGTGGCAACACCCAATGCACAAAACACATTGGCTTATCCATCAGCCACTACAAATTATACCTTAACAACAACCTGGGGTGCTCATTGCGTGGCAACCGCCACAAAAAATATTGTTGTAAAACCTTTGGCCATTCCTAATGCCGGGCCCGATGATGCACTCTGCAACGGCCAGGCTTCTGTACAACTGAATGCCAGCGGTGGCGATACTTATGTATGGAGCCCGGCAGCAGGCTTAAGCAATCCAAATATTGCCAACCCTATTGCTTCGCCAGCCGCAACCACCACCTACACGGTTACTGTAGGTGTTACAGGATGTGCTAAAACCAGGAGCGACAGTATGGTATTAACCGTACGAACCTTGCCGGCGATCAATACTACAAATGATACATTGATCTGCTATATTGATACCTTACAATTAAATACAACAGGTACCGGCAACTTTACGTGGACACCCAATTATATGATCAGCAATACCAGCATACCTGATCCATTGGTTAGCCCCGATGTACCAACAACCTATTATGTTCGGTTAACGGATAACTTTGGCTGCTACAGGGATGATTCTGTTTTTGTTGATGTACGAACTTCAGTATCGCTGAACGCCGGTGCCGATACTACCGTTTGCCAGGGAGATGCTTTTGTATTAAATACAATAAGTGACGGGCTTTATTACCAATGGACACCATCCACCTACCTCAATTTTAATAATATCAAAAACCCGGTTGCCACGCCATTGAATACTATTACCTACCAGGTGGTAGCAAGTATTGGTAAATGCAGCAACCAGGATGATATTACCATTACCGTAGTACCATACCCTGTTGCCAATGCAGGGCCGGATAAAAGTATATGCCTTGGATTTTCAACACAGTTAAATGCAAGCGGCGGCAGCAGTTATGCCTGGAGCCCGGCTAACTTTTTAAATAACAGGTTTGCACAAAATCCGATAGTAACAAATCCGCCGGCCAGTATCCGTTATATAGTATCGGTAAGAGATAACCTGGGCTGCCCTAAAGCTGTGAATGATACTGTATGGGTTTATGTTGCTGCTGCTGTAAAGGCAGATGCCGGCCCGGCTGATACTGTTGTTGTTTTAGGCCAGCCTTTACAATTAAATGCCAGTGGAGGAAATACTTATACCTGGAGCCAACCAACCTGGCTAAGTAATCCTAATATTCAGAACCCGGTTGCATTGCCGCAGGATGATATCCAATATATACTAACTGCAACTACAGCGCAGGGATGTGTAGGTATAGATTTCATTAATGTAAAATTGTATAAAATGGATCCTGACCTATATGTACCAAATGCGTTCTCTCCCAATGGGGATAATATCAATGATATACTAAAGCCCATTTTACTGGGCATGCGTGAGCTGCATTTTTTCAGGATATATAACCGTTCTGGCCAGTTAATTTATTCAACCACATCTAAAAATGAAGGCTGGGATGGAACCTTTAAAGGAAAGAAACAGGATAGCGGAACTTTTGTGTGGATGGCAGAAGGTATAAATTACAAAGGTGATCTGAGGCAGAAAAAAGGAACTACGATCTTAATAAAATAAATAGAGCATCCAATGATTCGCAAGGATGTAAAAATCTCTGTGCAACTTTGTAACACTCATTACCATCCATTATTTTGCAGCTATGAATAAAATAGTTTTAATAACCGGCGCAACTGCAGGCATAGGTAAAGCATGCGCCGTAAAATTTGCAGCGGCCCAATATGATGTTATCATCACCGGCAGGCGGCAGGAAAGACTTGTGGCATTAAAGGCTCAGTTGGAAAAAGAATACGGTATTGAAGTGTTGACATTATGTTTTGATGTGCAGGACCGGAATGCTGTTAAGGAAACATTCAGTAATCTTCCCCGGCGCTGGCACCAAATAGATGTGCTTATTAATAATGCAGGGCTGGCACTTGGGCGTGATAGTTTTGAAGATGCAGATATGGATGACTGGGAAACCATGCTCAACAGCAATGTGCATGGATTACTTTATGTAAGCAAATCCGTTTTACCATTTATGCTGGCTCAGAATAAAGGGCATATCATTAATATGGGTTCGGTTGCAGGTAAAGAAGTGTATGAAAAAGGCAATGTGTATTGCGCCAGCAAATTTGCAGTAGATGCCATTACTAAAGCCATGCGGATAGATCTGCTGAAAAATAATATTAAGGTTACGGGCATACACCCAGGTGCCGTTGACACAGAGTTTTCGCTGGTACGGTTTAAAGGAGAAGAAAGTATAGCAAAAGCTGCTTATAACGGGTTTATGCCCTTAACACCTGAAGATATTGCCGATACGGTATTTTACTGCGTAAGTTTACCTGCTCATGTATGTATAAATGACCTGGTAATTACCTGTACCCAACAGGCAGGCACGTATTATTTCCATAAAAAATCATAAAATTCTCTTTCTCTTTTTCCCGGTACAATAATTGCCTAACGCAGTACGTTATGAACTATATAAGGGGATGATTTAGCCTGTTTTATAATTAAATCAACTTGGTCTTTCCTTTTTTAATTAGTCCATCATCCTTTTTTCCCATAATCACATGAAAAATCGTTTACTGGTTTTCTTCTTATTCGGTTTTACCCTTGCAAGTTTTACTACTGCAGCACAGAATGTTATCCGGCAGCAGGCGTGTACATCTCCCTCTATTATACAACAGGCCGACAGCATGAAAGTTTTATTGGCAGCGCAGGGATTTATTGTAGTGAAAGAAGCCAGCATGCAAATGACCAGCGAATATGAAATGCCGGTAATTGTTCCTTTAACAGAAGGCAGCTGGTATCAGTTTGTATTTATTGGTGATATGAGTTCAAAATTATATGAGGTACGTATGTATGACTGGAATGAAAAACAGGTTGTTTACCAGAAAAAATATTGGGGCGATGTAGATGGTAATGTGATCAGTTATTCTTACATCCCCAAGTTTACAGAGTTTCATATGATAAAGCCGGTGCAGGTTAATAAAAAGAAAAAAGAAATGTGCGGCTATGTAATGCTGCTCAAAAAAGTTAAAGTTGAAAATACTAAATAACCAGTGCTTGGTTTATAAATGTCCTTCCCGATGAATATCCGGAGGGATTTTTTTTTACAATACACAATTCAGCTAAAAGACTGTTGCATGTAACAACCTTTTCAGCTTTTTTTCCCTATTATTAAACTAGCCGAAAGCAAAAGATCGGCTTCCACATTAAGCGCAGTTGCGATTTGGAGCAACCTGTTAATGGTAATATCAGTTTTATTATTTTCAATATTGCTTAAGGCCACTGAAGAAATTCCAAGAGTTTTGGCCAATATACTCTGTTTGATCTGTTTACTTTGTCTTACCAGCTTAATATTTGTTCCTACATGAACCTGGGATGGCAGATTAATAGTTTTCATACTTAAATAATTTAAAGTGGTACTTTAAAATAAAAGTATATAAATATTTATAAATATCAAATATTGTGTAGAATTTTATATTCATAAAAATTTTAAACAATGAAAAAAATAAAAA
>JAYUYX010000119.1:0-5210 GCA_043752205.1 Chitinophagaceae bacterium | reverse complement strand
ACCAAGACAAATCAAAACGCATGAAAAAAGTAACTTTGAAACTAACTGCCTTAGTTATGTTACTGGGAGGAACAATAACTGTATCTTATGCCCAGAACAACAACAACATAAACGTCGTAACATCTGCTGTTCCGTTTTTACGTATTTCACCTGATGCCCGCAGTGGTGGTATGGGAGATGTAGGTATTGCAACTGCACCTGATGCAAATGCGGCTTTTGCTAACATAGCCAGAACTCCATGGGCTTCAAGTAAAGCAGGAATAGGTATTAATTATTCTCCATGGTTAAGAGATCTTTCCGTGAATGATGTTTTTATTGCCTCATTAGGAGGATATTATAAACTTGATGACCAACAAGCCCTTTCCATGTCATTAAGGTATTTTAAACTTGGTACTGTACAATTTACAGATCAAAGCGGTAATGATCTGCAACAATACAATCCTAGAGAATTTGCAGTTGATCTTGGTTACTCAAGAAAATTAACAGGCAAATTGGGTTTGGGTATTGCTATCAGGTATATCAATTCTAACTTAGCCAGCGGAAACTTTAACGGTCAGAATTATAAATCAGGCTCCTCAGTAGCAGGTGATTTACATTTATATCACCACGGTGCTAAGGAAAATGGCCAGGGTTTAAACTGGGGCTTAGCCTTAAGCAATCTTGGATCTAAAATATCTTATTCAAGTGATGCAACTCAAAAAGATTACATTCCTGCAAATATAGGATTAGGCCTTGCTTACACTAAAGTGTTTGACGAAGCTAATAAGATCACATTTGCATTAGATCTGAATAAATTATTAGTTCCTACACCTCCGAGGTTGGGAGGATCAAATACTCCGGCACAGGATTCTGCTGCATTGATTAAATACCGTAACCGTAGCGTAGCCAGCAGCTGGATTAAGTCGTTTGGCGATGGTGGTGGTGCAAGTCAGGAAATTCAAGAGATCAACATTGCTGTAGGTGCTGAATACTGGTATAACAACCAATTCGGTTTCAGAGCAGGTTATTTCTATGAAAATCCAAATAAAGGTAACAGAAAATATTTTACAGTTGGAGCAGGTATTAAGTATAACATTGCTGCTTTAAACTTTTCTTATATTTTCCCAACTGGAAACGGTACAAACCGTAACCCTTTATCCAATACTTATCGTTTTGGGTTAGTGTTTGAATTAATGGGATCAGGTAAATAATTAAACTTCTTTACATATAGAAAGCGTTCCGGCATCCGGAACGCTTTTTTTTGTCTTTACAAGCAATAAATTGCGGATATTTGCAGCTTAAAATAAGCTATGTCGTATAGGATCGGTTCAGGTGTAGATTATCACCAGTTAGTTACAGGAAGGGATTTATGGATAGGAGGTATACAAATACCTCATCATAAAGGAGCCTTGGGCCATAGCGATGCAGATGTATTATTACATGCCATTTGCGATGCCATGCTGGGAGCATTAGCACTTGGTGATATTGGTTTTCATTTTCCTGATACTGATGATAACTTTAAAAATATCGACAGTAAAATTTTACTGGAAAAGTGTGTAGAACTGATAGAGGATAAAGGTTACATGGTTGTTAATATAGACAGCACACTTTGTTTAGAATCCCCTAAAATAAAATCATATGTTCCCCGCATGCAGCAAACCATTGCTGCAATTGCTCATATTACAACTGCAGATGTTTCTGTAAAGGCTACTACCACAGAGAAACTGGGTTTTATTGGCCGTGAAGAAGGCTTAAAAGCCTATGCAACAATTTTATTGGCTTCAAAATAAAAACAAATAATTTTTTGAAAATATATATTATAGCTATCCCTTTTTTACTAATTAGTATTTTTGTTTCTGCTCAAAAACAAACTAATACCTGGTATTTCGGTAATAGGGTAGGGCTTGATTTTAATCAATCACCGCCTATAGCTTTATATAATGGAACCGCCAATTCCCTTGAAGGTTCAGCAGCGATGAGTGACAATAATGGAAGACTACTTTTTTATACCAATGGTTTGTATGTTCAAAATAGAAAACATGAAAACATGGCCAATGGTACAGGTTTAAGAGGTGAGTTAAGCAGTACCAACAATACTGTAATTGTTCCCATGCCAGGTAATGATAGTATGTATTATTTATTCACCATTGGATCTGCCACAATAGAATTTCCTAGTTTTTCTTACAATATTATTGATATGAAGGCTGATAATGGTTTTGGAGCTGTTATCGCAAAAAATGTTTTAATTGAAGATGACGTATTAGAAAAAGTTGCCGCAATCCGGCATTGTAATAAAAGAGATGCTTGGATTGTAATTCAAAAATGGAACTCCGATAAATATTATACTTACTTACTTACATCTTCAGGCTTAAATCCTGTTCCTATAATAAGTAGTATGGGGCTTATTATTAGTGGTCAACCTAATAATGCTATCGGAACCTTGAAATTTTCAAGCAAGGGAGATAAGTTAATGGCTTGCCATGCTTTTGATAATGATGCAGTACAATTAATGGAGTTTGATAATCAAACCGGAATTATTTCAAATCCAGTAATTTTTAAACCAAATACAATTCCCCGTGATCTATCGTACCCCGGGGTTTACGGGGCTGAATTTTCTCCCGATGGTAAATTGCTATATGTATCTGCAAATAATTCTGTGAATGAACCGTGTAATCTTTACCAGTTTGATATTACATCCCAAAACGCAGGGAGCATAATGGCATCTAAACAAATTATTGCACAACCTAAACCATTATATGCCGGTGCTTTACAATTAGGCCCCGATCAAAAAATTTATATGGCCCGATGGACTGCCAATTCTGTATCTGTAATTAATAATCCAAATACATATGGCGCCGGATGTAATTTTATGCTTGATAAAATTTACGTAGGAAATTCTAGCAGTACTCCCGTTCAGTTTGGATTACCCACTTTTATGCAAAGTTATTTTGACAGTGCATCTAATCCGTATGATTTCAGCAGGGGTGGTAATTGTGTAGATCTAAATGTCTCTTTTAAACTGAACCGACTAAATAATATTGATTCAGTTAAGTGGGATTTTGGAGATGGACAAAAATCACAAATTTTGGAACCATCACATACATATGCAGGATCTGGTTTTTATGATGTACAGTTGATCGTGTATAAAATTGACTGTTCGGGCTTAAATGATACCATTTTTAGAAAAATATGGATAGCTGATTCTGACGAATTTTTAGGTGCTGATACCTCCAGTTGTAAAGAATTGTCAATAGAAATTGGCATTGAAGAAATCGTTGGTGTAAATTATTTATGGAATACGGGTTTTACCGGCTCTAAAATTACAACAACCGCATTTGGAGATTATTGGCTTGAACTTGATCAAAACGGTTGTAAATTAAGGGATACTATTAGTTTTTTATCTACTCCAAAACCCACGGTAAGCTTGGGAATAGATACAACAATTTGTAAGTATAAAACTGTTGTTCTAAAAACAGTCAGCTCTAATTACGATACTTATTTATGGAGTACCGGCGAAACATCAGCTTCAGTTTTAATTAATAAAACAGGAACTTACTATGTTACCGTAACAAAAAGTGCATGCGAAGCATCCGATACTATACGGGTTACGCCGGGTGACTGTGACGTTTATATCCCTTCTGCTTTTACACCTAACAACGACAGCAAAAATGAAACATTTGGTGTGATAGATAATGTTGCTTTTCAGTATTTCTCCCTACAGGTATATAATAAATGGGGAGAACTGATATTTAACAGTAATGATGTTACTCAAAAATGGGATGGTACTTATAAAGGCAAAAAAATGCCAAATGGAGGGTATGTATGGAAGCTAAATTATGTAAACCGCCGGGGTATGAAAATATATGAGCAGGGCTCCGTGCTGCTTATCCGTTAAAATTTTTCATAAAAAACTACATTCGAGGTATTTACTATTTACATTGTTAACTTTGCTCACATGCAAACAGTTCAGGTTAAAATTGTAAATAAATCATCAAATCCATTACCAGCTTATGCAACTGCTGGTTCTTCCGGAATGGATATAAGAGCCGATCTTACTGAACCAGTAACATTACAACCATTAGAGCGCAGTCTTATCCCTACAGGATTATTTATTGAATTACCTAAGGGATATGAAGCCCAGGTAAGGCCAAGAAGTGGATTGGCACTTAAACAAGGCATAACCTGTTTAAATTCACCAGGCACTGTGGACGCAGATTACAGGGGGGAGTTAAAAGTTATACTTATAAATCTCAGCAATACAGTGCAGGTAATCCAGCATGCAGATAGAATTGCCCAATTGATCATTGCCAAATCTGAACATGCACAATTGATATTGGTAACAGCGCTAAATGAATCTTTGCGTGGCGAAGGAGGATTTGGCCATACAGGTATTAAATAATTAATTAAGTAAGTAACTATGAAATCTTTTATAACAGCACCACTTCTATCTATACTGATCTTTGCGGCATTTAGTTGTAAAACAGTAAAGCAGATCAATAGAGCCATAGCTCCAAAAGACACTACGGCCGTGATCATCATTGACCAATCAAAAGCAGATTCCCTGCTGATGATTCAAAAAACCATTGAAAATCTCAGTCGTAATTATATTGATTTTAAAACCTTTAATGCTAAGATCAAAGTGGATTACCAGGATAATAAAGGAAAGCAGCCTGATGTTACAGCTATTGTGCGAATCATAAAAGATAGTGCTATCTGGATGTCATTAACCGCATCCTTTTTAAATATTGAGATATACCGTGTACTTATAACTAAGGACAGTGTGGTATTGTTAAATAAGCAGGATAAAGAAGTGCAGTACAGGTCCATTGATTACCTGCAGGAAGTAACTGAAATTCCATTTGATTATAAAACGCTGCAGGACTTGTTAATTGGCAATCCTGTTTTTATTGATAATAATATTGTGTATTACAAAAAAACAGATGACCAGATTCTTTTTTCGATGGTAGGTAAATATTTTAAACACCTGCTCACCCTTTCCTCTAATAATTATTTTTTAACGCATAGTAAGTTGGATGATGTTGATATGAGCAGAAGCAGAACAGCTGATGTAACTTATGGTGCATACGAAAATAAGGTTGGGTTTAATTTTTCTACTTACCGGGAAATAACTGTTTCAGAAAAAAATAAACTGGATATCAAACTTAATTTTAAACAATACGAGTTTAACAAAGAATTGTCAGTTTCTTTTAATATCCCTAAAAATTATACTT
>JAYUYX010000118.1:0-28340 GCA_043752205.1 Chitinophagaceae bacterium | reverse complement strand
TTTTTGCTGTGCTGTGCATAACATTGGGTAAAGCAGTAAGAAGAAAAAGAATTGTTTCATTGGTTTCAAGATGTATACTAAAGAAACAAAAATAATCTGAAAAAAAAGCGGGTGTATAGTAACAAATTTCAGGGTTGATTATTTTTGTTCTTTTTTTTTATGCCTGTAATATATTCCAAACCCATAAGCCCATAATAACGGTAAGGTTAAAATAGCTGAAATTCCTGTCAGAAACACTAGCACAAAATAGGAACTGTCGTGGGGCGTGGGATCTCTCATGCCACCCATGATATTAAAAACTACCCGATGCAGGTTGAGCATTGTTAAAACAGAAATGATCAAACAGATTGGCATCAGGGTCACCGTTAAAATATTACCTGCACTAAGCTTAGTAAAATGTTTCAGAAAATAATAAAGGAGCCCCAGCCTCCAGGCCGCTACTATCGCAAGGAACCATACATTCATCGTATTGGCAGTTTTGATAGAGAAAAACCGTTCAACAGGTATTGCATAAAAAATTGCCGGGAAAGAAGTAAGTGCGATAAATGTCAACACAATGAAATAACTCCAATTGTCAATCAGGAATGGTTTAAGGATAAGCCATATAAAAGCCGCCAGTAAAAAAATATAAATAACTGAACCAAGCCCCAGGTGCTGCAGTAAACTTGCTTCTTTGTCATCCCAATATCTCCCCATGCCAACCATCCAGGTTCCGATCAGTCCTGCAATGAAATGCCTGTTGTTGAATTGCAGCATTTCCTCTCTTGTTAATTTGAAAGTTAATAGCTTTATTATTGTACTAACAACTTTCATAATTACTTAATAATTTGGTTAATTATTGGACTGCCTATGGCTTTATAATTTTTGATAAAAGTTCGCTGATCTCATTTCCTAAATCCTGTCCGTCATTCGGCGTAAAATCGTCCCAAGAGGAAGTAGGTAAAAACCAAATGTGTATTTTAGCGAGCTGTGTTTTGTCGCCCTGTTTTAATTTATCAATACTGTTAAACAATGCCTGGTGAAATTCTTCTGCTGATAAAAATTCTCCCGAGTAACCGCCTTTATATTCACTTACTAAGTGTTCGGCTTGGTCCAGCAAGATAATAAGTTTTGTATAGCCTGTTTCTGTCTGCATAAGCGTCAATGCAATTATTTATTTTAAGCAGAGCCCATTTGTTGTTTTATCTTTTCAATCACCTCTTTTAACCTGTACTGGAATCCTTTTGAAACATCCACATCATTTACTGCTACCGACCTGGCAAAATCCATGAACTCGGCTGAATGATCTTCTTTTTTACCGGTCTTTACATTTACGTGAATAAATGTGCTCCACATAAAAGATTTTATATGAGCCTGTTTTTCATCCGTCATCAGCATTTCTACCACTAAAGAACCCGAGCCAATATTTATTAAAGAGCTTGTAATGGATACCCGTTCGTTATAAGAAGCCGGGCGAAGGTAACTAATCTCGTGGCCTGAAACCAGCCAGCTAACACCCTGCTGGTAAAAATGATTTAGGTCAAGTTGGTATGCATCTTTAAGGTGGTCGTCACGGCCGTTTAAAAAATAATCAATGTAGCGAGCATTGTTCAAATGGCCAAATGGGTCGCAATCAGTAAAGCGGATTGTATATATGGAATGAGGTGTTTTGTTCATAATCTGTATTTAATAAGCAAGTTTATTTTTGATTCGACCTTACTTTTAGCTCGGGTAAATGTAAGGAAGATTTTTTTTCAGAATGCTGTGCATAATGCCTCCACATAGTCTGGTAGAAATATTTGCCTGCTATGTGAGTGTTATTTTTCTTCTTTATTTACTACTTCTTTACCTGTTGCCTTGTTGTAAATAAATAAAAGAGCAACACATATTATCCAAAGCACTGAGCATGCAATTAAACCCTTTAGATTAGATCGAACATCTTCGGGGTCATAACGACCGTGAATCCTTACTTCGAAAAACTTATTGGACCAGGCTTGTGCATACTCAATGGATACACCAAAAAAGTACAGGATGCCGAAAATTAACAGGTGTATGGCTATATTTTTGTTCGAAAATAGCAGGTTTAAAAATGCTGCTGCACTAAAATAGAATAAGGTATGTAATTCTTTATCGTAATGCCTGAATTGCGTAGGCAGCTTGAGCATAAAGCCAAGGATGGCCAGTGCAAAACAAACAGTAATCAAAAATATTTTAGTCCATTTATTTAATGATAATTTCATTTGCTGATGTACGGGAGTTGATTGGGTTATTTACGTTGTAAAGCCTCCGTAATTTTTTCCATCTGGTGTAAATGCCGCTGTGTATGATATAAAACAAAATGAAGCAGCTCCAGTTTGGTTACATCTCCCATAGGTAGGCCGGTTAATAATTCATTTAAGTTTGCTTTTTGTGTGGGTTCTTTCATTTTTTCAAAAGATGCCGTTAAAGCTTGTATGGAATCCTGCTTTTGAAAGGGCCCATCAGCCGGTATCACGACATCCGGAGCTTTCATTTTGGTGGAGAAGTCGAGAAATGTCGTTCTGAATCCGGCTATTTTTTCTCCCGGATCTCTTTCTGCCGGTGCTGTCTCCTTCAGCATAGCGCCTGGCATTCCGTTGATGGATTTTGTAACATGGTTAAATAACTGGCCGGCCGTCCAGCTATCTGCATAAGGAACGGTATTTACCTGGGTTTCATCAAGCGATGACATAAAACCACCCATGTCTGATACGGCTTCGCCGATTGCGGTTAGTATTTCTTCTTTGGTGGATGTTTCTGTTATCATGTGTGATTGTTGTTAGTTGTTTAAAGGAACGAAATTTTATTAAAAGATCATGATTTAAACTATGTAGTGGCTGAGATAATTTAAGCCTGGGGCTGGCTAGCCTGATTTTATAGTTTTCATTTTTTCTATTCCTTCATACTCTCCGTCATCAGCAGATTTCTGAATATGTTTTAATGCTTTTTGTTTATCTCCATTTTCCATCAAAAAAAGCCCATAGAAAAAGTCCAGCAAATCCACTTTTGTTTGCATGTCAAATGCTTTTTGAAAATTCGCTTCTGCAGATACCATATCTCCTTTCTTTTGAAAGTACAGCGCCATATTTCTAAAGGAATAGGCATCGTGATTGCTTTCTGTTTTGAGCGCCCTTTCAAGATATTCTTTTCCTTTGTCGAGTTCATCCAACATAATATAAGCAAAGCCTAAATTGTCGTTGGCATAACCATAGTCAGGATCAAGTAATAATGCATTTTCAAAAGGAGATATGCTGTTATGATATTGCCTGTCTCTCAGGTAGCGATAACCAATATCATTGTATAAGGCTTCTTTAATAGGGTCTTCGTCAGCCAGGCTGAGCGCCTGTTGCAGCAATGGGATACCTTCTTTATACGCTGAGGAGTTATAAAGTTTGTCCGCCTGGTTCCAGAGAGTGTGAATTTGTATTGCCTTATTGATCCTTTCAGGATCAAAGAGTTTATTCTCAGATCGATCAATATGAGCCATGGAAAGATCAAATTCATGCTTGATCTCATTTGATAATAATTGCTTCCATGCAGGTTCCCTGTTAGATGTAAGTCTGGCTATTACAGCAAGTGCATAAGCTAAAACAGGATAGGGCAACTTCGAAATAAAAGCCCATTTGGTTTCCCAGGTTGCACTCCTTACTTCACCTGTGTTTACCAGGTTTTCTGCAAGGATCACACCATAACCAAAATATACGGCTGCTAAATACAGGAATAGATCTGTTTCTTCGCCTTCGCCATAATCTAATTTGCTTTGATGTAATTTTGCTTTTCCAAACTCAATGCAAACCGAAGCAATTAACCAATGAGGATGTTTAAAAATTGTTTTGGCAAGTGCAAGTGAATATTTTCCTGTCTGCTTATCAATATTTAGAAAACAGTCAATGGGATAATCCATATAAGCATAAGGCATATCAACTGTGTCCCTGATATCTTCAAAAATTTCAGAAGAAAACAATTGTGGGTCCAGTTCCAGGTGATCACAGCAATCAGCGATTAGGCTTTCAATTTTGATCTCTTCAGTTTGAAATGTTTGCGGAAAATATTTTTCAGATATAGTAATTTGTTTAGTTAACGGGTGTCCGAAAGCACTTATCAGCCATTCAAAATTAGCTTCAACCCACTCACGGTCTTCGACCGTTATCCGAAGTTGAGCATGTTTTGCCGGCCCTATATTTATTCCGAAAAGTTTCATTTTAGTTTGGCTAAAGCCAGTGGCAATTCAAATTAATAAAAAATATTCGCCGCTTTAATATAAGTAGCCCATTGGTATGCGGATGAAAGGATTGCGACGCAACGATGATGCTATGGAAAACACAAGCTGGTATTAAAACCAGCTTGTGTTTTATAAATGTAATCAAATTTTGTCTGAACGGAGATTTGGGTGGATTTGTTGGATTAAAAGGATTTGGCTTTATTAATCCAATAAATCTTTTTAATCCCTCAAAATCACCGTTCAGACAATTCCTTATTTCACATACGGTGAGCCCGCCGCATTCTTCACGTACCTGTTCAGCCATTGGTTTTGTTCCCAAAGCATATGCAGTATATTTTCTTTGGCTGCATAACCGTGGCTTTCAAAAGGCAGTTGTACAAAACGTACGGTACCGCCGTGGCCTTTTATGGCATTGTACAGCCGTTCGCTTTGTATGGGGAAGGTACCGGGGTTGTTATCGGCTTCGCCATGTATCATCAGCATAGGTGTTTTAATTTTATCGGCAAAGCTGAAAGGGCTCATTTTATTATATACTTCAGGTGCCTGCCAGTAAGTGCGCTCTTCATTTTGAAAACCAAATGGTGTAAGCGTACGGTTGTATGCACCGCTGCGGGCAATACCGGCTTTAAAAAGATTGGTGTGGCCGAGTAAATTTGCCGTCATAAATGCACCATAACTGTGGCCGCCAACGGCAATACGGTTGCGGTCGCCAACACCCATCACTGCAACTTTATCAATGGCGGCTTCGGCACTCCAGGTAAGCTGCTCTACAAAATTATCGTTGGGTTGTTTATCGCCTTCGCCCACAATGGGGAACTCGGTATTATCCATAATGGCATAACCCTGTGTGGCCCAAAAAACAATAGAGCCATATCCAACTCTTGTAAAAGTATATTTACTGCCACGCAACTGTGCAGCATCGCTTGCGCTTTTAAATTCACGTGGGTAAGCCCACATCATCACAGGCAGCGGTCCATCTCTTTTTGCATCATATCCTTTTGGTAAATAGAGATCGGCAGCAAGGTCAACACCATCTTTACGTTTGTAAGTAACTTTTTGTTTGGTAATGCCACGCATGCCCGGCTGCGGATCCGGAAAATTGGTTATGACCTTTGCTGAATTATTTTTAAGGTCACGTAAATAATAATTGGGTTGTTCAGTCTGACTTTGTTTGTTGGTAACAATAAGCATCTTATCAAAATCAAGTACGGTAGTTACTGTTTCATAATAAGGCTCTTCGCTGCGCCAGAGTTGTTTGGTTTCTTTGGTATTGATATCAAAAGTATTTAAGAAAGGCAGATCACCTTTTGACGATGCACCTGTGCCCCGCATTACCAATTGTGAACCGTTCAATAATTTTGGTGTTTCACGTCCATATTTATTTTTATCAGTGAGTGGTGTGCCGGGATCGTTGTAAGCATCATCGGTACTTCGGTCTATCAGCACATCCATTTTTCCATCAACTGTGAGCCTGCTCATTTTAGTACGGTGCTTTGCCCGTGAACCTTCTGTTACAAAAAAAGAACCGTTGGTAACATCGGTAACATTGTACATGCGCTCTGCAGTTTTTACCAATTCCCTTGGGCCGCCTGTAAATGGTGCTGCCAGTATGTATGCGGCATCATGGTAATCCATTTTCTTTTTAATGAGGCCGCTGTCCAATGGTTCTATCCAACGTACCGTTGCAGGTGAATTATCCAGCCAGTCGTAACCACGTGGTGCATTTAATACATTGTCATTCCCTCTTGGTGTGCCTTCGCTGCTGGGTAATTTGGCAAGAATTTTTACCGTGTTTGCATTCATATCAGTTACCAGCATAGTGCTGTTAAAACCACCGGAAGTAACGAGGTATGAAAATGGCTTGTCGATCTTTTTTATCAGTAAATATTTTTTATCGGGCGATACAAATACACTGCTGTAAATAGCAGGACTGCCAATTTTAATTTCGCTTCCGTTAGTATTTTTTACAAGTTGTGTTGTTGCATAAAATTCAAACTGTGTTTCATCAAAAGTAGATTTTATCAAATCCTGGAAAGTAGGACTTGCAGCAACCTTACCTAAATTCTCCTGGATAACGGGCCCTTTAGGTGCAAGCGGTTTTTTTGGAGCACTGCTTAAAGGCTTGTTTACGGCAGCATACAAAAGCGTATTGTTATCTATCCAATCGAATGCAGCATTTAAAACTAAATTAACCGAAGCCTTGTTTACTTTGGTGGCTTTACGGGTTTTAATATCCAGCACATAAATATCAACAGCGGTATTTGTAGTATTGGTGAAAGCAGCTTTATCTTCATCAGGGCTCCATTGCAGGTTGCCGGCTTTTAAATTTGCTGGCAGGCCTGCTATTTTAAATTCGGTACCATTTCTTACATCTTTAATGATGATGTTGGTTGTATAACCACTTCTGCTGGGGCCAAAATTATTAGGATTGATCCTTAACCCGGCAATGCGTAGTTCAGGCTGGGCAAGGTCTTCAACCGAAGGCATACTGCTGCGTTCCAGCACCAGCATGTACTGTCCTTTACTGTCGAAGCTAACACCGGGTGTTGGTTTTGCCATTACCAGGTCGTAAATTTCTTTGGGTGGGTTTTGGTATTCAACGGCATCCTGTGCAGAAATACTGTTACAGATGAATAGCAGAGCGATGATAAAAATCTTTTTCATGCTTTATGTTTTTAGTTTGATTTGAAAAGCTTATACTACAATTTAATTATGCCGGGTATTTAGATCGGCAACATCATTTTAAAATTTTCCCTTTTGAGTATCTCCATAAATGCTCAGCAAAATATTGTAATCATCTTCAATCCAATCACCGATGCTGGCCCCCCTGTATGAATTGGTTGTCAGGTATTTTTGAAATGCCATGTAAGCTTCTTGTGCGTTGGCTTCATTATAGTAAGTATCGATCCAGTTTTTAGAAACAGCCCCGTATGGCATAATGCCTATGCCTCCGTTGTAAATTCTTACTAAACCTTGCGAAAATTCAAAGGATACAACAGCTTTTTTTCTTTCTTTAGATGATTTAAGGATATATAATAGATGCCTGAAATAATTACCTAATCTTTTCACAAGCTGGTCGTGTATTTCTGATTGTAAGGGTTTCATGCGCCATGTATTATTTTTAAAGTAAAACGGATCTTCATCGAACTCTTTTAAAGGCTCAGCATCTCTTGCAAATTTTAAATTTTTTTGTATTAAAGTTGATGTAAGGGTAATTGTTTGTCTCTTGTTTATAGTTTGAGGAATTACCTTGAGCGCTCTTGTGGCAGCAGAATCTGAAAAATAGATTATTTTTTCTTTTCTGCTGTATTTCCATTTGCCGGTTCTGTAATAGCCTAATCCCTGTACTTCGGTATAGGTACCATCTTTAAAAAAAGATAGTAACATACCCTGTTTTACAATCTCATTATTATCTGCCTCGGTTAATAATTTCTCAATATTCTGTGTATTAGACGAGTCACTATTTTCCAGGTTAAAGAGCCGCCAGGTACCCAAAAGCGATTTTGTACTTACATCATTATCATTTCCGCCAAACCCATTGCAGCCTGAAACAAAAACTATAATTATGAAAAATATTAGGAGGCGGTATTGCATGAGACAAATTAAGAATAATAAATGAACAAATCCCTTTTCGCAATTGCAGTGATGCTTACTGATATTCCAAATGTTGGGAGCGAAAGGAATTAATTGCTTATACCAACCCGGTGTTGTATATATTCATTCTTCTCTATTTCATTCAGCATGAACATAGATAAGTCACCGGCATTTATTTTATAATTATTTGGCTCAGGAGGATAATCAGCCTTTGTTGTATAATGGCCTGTTGGCCCTGCATCAATAATATTAGGCGGACAAACAAAGGTCCAGTCAAGCCCGCTCTCTTTTAAAGTTTCATACGCTTTTTTATGTTCGAGGCCTACGGGTAAATATTCTGCAGGGTAATCATCTTTATCTAACAGCAGGGAATTCTCATCCGCATTTAAAACACCCATGCCGCCAATGGCAATGATCCTTTTTACGCCTGCCTTCTGCATTTGTTTAATAATATTCTTCATGCCAAGTGTACGTGTTTTATCTGTTCCATCCATCGAGCCACCAATGGCAGAGAGTACTGCATCGCATCCTTTGATAGCATTACACACTTCTCCTTCATCAAATAAAGCACCTTGTACCAGTTGTAAATTTTCTGTTTGCAAATAATCTGTAGTGTACACATTTCTTCCAAAAGCCTTTACATGATGATCCTTAAATAAGGCTTGTTGTACAAGCTGCTTGCCTACCATTCCTGTTGCGCCAAATATGATTAAATTCATCCTTATAAGTTTTTTATGAAGTTACTCAATTAGCTCATAAGATCGGTACCAGTCATAGAATATGTGATTTGGGTTAGGGTTTTACCGTTGAAAGGAACGTTCGCTGCCATCCAGTTTGTGTTGTATCAGCATTGTGTAAAATTTTTAGCCAATTACAAAATAAGTTTTTTTGGTAAGCAATTTGTTTTCATATTTGCAATAACAATGAAAATGAATACAAATAATAACGGTTGGTGGTGGAACATATCTAAATGATGTGCCCATTGCTATATTTTTATAAATAGTTGAACCCGGCACAAGTTGCCGGGTTTTTTAATTGTATGTTGTCTGAACGGGGATTTTGGCGGATGGGGAGGATTAAAAGGATTTTCAACTTTTTAAATTATAACTGTTATGGCACAGTTCAAATATGAAGAGATTACGAAGAAGATAATTGGTGCTGCTATGAAAGTTCATGCCGCTTTGGGGAACGGATTTCAGGAAGTGATTTATCAAAGAGCATTGAAAATTGAGTTTTCAAAATGGGAATTAGGATTTGTAAGAGAGTTTTCGATGCCGATATTTTATGATGGCCAGGAAATAGGGGAAAGAAGAGTTGATTTTTTTGTTGAGGGATTGATCAGTGTTGAATTAAAAGCAAGAGAAGCTTTAGAACCTGTTCATTTTGCACAGGCAAGGAATTATTTAGAAGCTTATAACCTGGAGGTAGGACTATTGCTGAATTTTGGGGGAATGTCCTTAGAGTTTAAGCGGCTTGAAAATCCAAAATACAAACCGGACCTAAAATCCAATAAATCCATTTAATCAACCCAAATCATCGTTCAGACAAAAGTGTAATGAAAAAAATAACAATACATACCACTCACAAAAAAATGCTTGCCGATGTATACACACCGGTAGGTATTTATTTAAGATTGAGGGACAGGTTTCGAGATACCATTTTATTGGAGAGTACAGATTTTCATGCGGGGGAAAACAGCTATTCCTTTATTGGGATAAATGCAGTAGCCGGAATGGAGATCAGCAACCCCTCAGCTATTGAATTTAAATTACCCGGACAAAATGCTGAGCGTATTAAACTGGACAGCAAAGCAGATGTGCCAAAATTACTTTGGGATTTTATGCAGCGTTTTGAAATTAAGGAAACTGCTGTAAAGCCGGTAAATGTTGCGCAGGGTTTATTTGGATATACCAGTTTTGATGCGGTGCAGTTCTTTGACTCTAAAAAGACCACTGACGACAGACCACTGACCACCGAAATACCGTTGATGCGTTACAGGCTTTATCAATACGTTATAGCCATCAATCATTTTAAAGATGAATTATTCATCTGCGAAAATCATTTTAGCGGTATTGAAAGCGAAGTTGACATCATTGAAAGTTTGATAAAGAGTAAGGATGTGCCAGGGTTTCCTTTTAAAACTGCGGGCGAAGAAAGTTCAAACATCACCGATGCGGCTTATATCGATATGGTAAAGAAAGGTGTAGCAAGCTGCATGCGTGGAGATGTTTTCCAGATAGTGTTGAGCAGGCGCTTTGAACAAAAATTTACGGGAGATGAATTCAATGTGTACCGGGCGCTGAGGAGTATCAATCCAAGCCCATATTTATTTTATTTTGATTACGGAGATTATAAACTGATGGGATCTTCTCCCGAAAGCCAGCTGATCGTTGAAAAAGCCCGCCCGGATGATCCGTTCGGACGGGGTAAAGCTATTGTACACCCTATCGCCGGTACATTTAAAAGAACGGGCGATGATGAGCAGGATAAAGCACTGGCCATTAAACTGGAGAATGATGAAAAAGAAAATGCCGAGCATGTGATGCTGGTTGACCTGGCAAGAAACGATCTCAGCCGGATGTGTACAGAAGTAGAAGTTACACAGTACAAGAAAATAAATTACTATAGTCATGTTATTCACCTGGTGAGTGAAGTAACGGGTAAGGTTGGGCCGGGAGCTAATCCTTTTACATTACTGGCAACAACTTTTCCCGCAGGAACCTTAAGCGGGGCACCAAAAATCAGGGCCATGCAGCTCATCAATGAGTTTGAAACAACGGCAAGAAGTTATTATGGAGGTGCTATTGGCTTTATTGGATTTGATGGATCAGTAAATCATGCTATCATGATACGTACTTTTTTAACCCGTAACAATACATTGGTTTACCAGGCGGGTGCCGGAGTGGTTGCAGCAAGTGATCCTGCAAGTGAACTGCAGGAAGTGAATAATAAATTAAATGCTTTAAAACAGGCAATAACACAAGCCCAAAATATCTGATGATGAAAATATTGGTCTTCGATAATTACGATTCCTTCACGTACAACCTTGTACATCTTATAGAAAAAATTACGGGAGAAAAAGTTGATGTGTACAGAAATGATCAGATCGCTTTAGCAGATGTTGCGGTTTATGATAAGATCATTTTATCACCGGGCCCTGGTATCCCGGAAGAAGCAGGGTTGCTCCTGCCATTGATAAAAGAATATGCTTCTGCAAAATCTATACTGGGTGTTTGTTTGGGCCACCAGGCCATTGCAGAGGCTTTTGGAGGAACGCTGATAAACTTAAGTACGGTTTTTCATGGCGTAGCTACACCGATACAAATCAAAAGTAAAAAGTCAAAAATATTGCATGGATTGCCTGAGACAATAGAGGTGGGGCGTTACCATAGCTGGATCGTAAGTGATGAAAATTTTCCTGCTGAATTGGAAGTCACAGCAAGAGATGCGAACGGTTATATCATGGGACTGCAGCATACAGCATATGATGTGCAGGGCGTTCAATTTCATCCGGAGAGTGTGTTGACACCCGATGGGGAAAAGATAATGAGGAATTGGTTGAGCCCCTGAACTGCGTTCGTTCCCTTATCAGGGAACCCCTGAAGGGGGACTTGTAGCAGGAAAATAAAGTAAAGACAACATAGAATTTAATACGGCGAGTCATTTATATTAAAGTAACAATTTAAGTTCCCCTTTAGGGGACAGGGGTATGAAAAAGATATTAAACTATTTATTCGAACATAAAAGCCTTTCAAGGGAACAGGCTAAAGAAGTATTGCATAATATTTCAAACAATGTGTACAGCGATGCGGAGATAGCAGCATTTATTACTGTGTATTTAATGCGAAGCATTAGCATTGAAGAACTGCAGGGATTCAGGGATGCATTGATGGAGCTTTGTGTGCCGGTTGATCTTGGAGAACAGGATGTAATTGATATCGTTGGTACAGGTGGCGATGGAAAGAATACCTTCAATATTTCAACGCTGAGTTGTTTTATTGTTGCCGGTACTGGTACCAAAGTTGCCAAGCATGGTAATTATGGCGCTTCTTCCATCAGCGGCAGCAGCAATGTAATGGAACAATTGGGTTATACTTTTAAAAAAGACAATGACCTCTTGAAAAAGGAATTGGATGAGGCTAATATCTGTTTTTTGCATGCACCGCTTTTTCATCCTGCATTAAAAGTAGTTGGACCTATAAGAAAGAACCTTGGCGTACGCACTTTTTTTAATATGCTTGGGCCAATGGTTAATCCTGCTTCACCAAAATTCCAGCTGGTAGGTGTTTATAATTTAGAGATGGCCAGGATCTATAATTATTTATTACAACAGGGCAGCAGTGCCTTCACCATTATTCATAGTCTTGATGGGTATGATGAAATTTCTTTAACAGGTGATGTAAAAATAATTACGAATGCCGGAGAAAAAATTTACAGTGCCGAAGATCTTGGCAAACGTACAGTGAGCCCTATGGATATTCATGGGGGCAATTCTGTAGAGGAAGCCGCAAAAATTTTCTTAACCATTTTAAAAGGCGACGGTAGTTGGGCACAAAATGCTGTGGTGCTGGCTAATTCTGCCATGGCTTTGCAATGCACGGGTAAATATAAATCTTATGATGATTGTTACCAGGTTGCAGTTGAGAGTTTGGAAAGTGGAAGGGCTTATCAATCTTTACAAAAACTAACAGGCAGGTGATGCATATTTTAGACAAGATAATTGAACATAAGAAAATTGAAGTAGCCAGGAGTATGCAGTTGGTTTCAATGGATGCATTAATGCAGACTGAAAACTTTAATCGTAAAACATTTTCTTTAAAGACATTTTTAGCGGATGAAACCAAAACAGGGATCATTGCAGAATTCAAAAGAAGATCGCCTTCCAAAGGAATTATAAACTACAGCGCAGATGTGCTGGAAGTAACTTCAGCCTATACAACATATGGAGCTTCCTGTTTATCTATATTAACTGATAGTGAATTTTTTGGAGGGTCTGCCGATGATCTGCGTAAGGCAAGGGTAAACAATATTCCCATCCTGCGTAAGGATTTTATCATTGATGAATACCAGTTGGTAGAGGCAAAGGCCATGGGCGCTGATGTTATTTTATTGATAGCAGCTTGCTTAACGCCTGAACATGTACAGGAATTGGCTTTCTTTGCAAAGTCTTTGAAACTTGAAGTGTTGCTGGAGATACATACTGAACAGGAATTGCATCATATTTGCAATGAAGTTGACCTGGTAGGAGTAAATAACAGGGACCTGAAAACTTTTACAGTTGATATAAACAGGTCAATTGCATTAAGTAAGCAGATCCCGGCAGATAAAATAAAAATTGCCGAAAGTGGGATCAGTGAAACAGCAACGATCGGGATATTTAAAGAAGCTGGGTTTACCGGTTTTTTAATGGGCGAGAATTTTATGAAGGCCGAAGATCCCGGCATAGCATTTAAACAATTTGTACAAAAATTAAACAAGGATAATTATGAACACTAAAGTTTGTGGCATTACACAGTTAAAGCAATTGCAACAGTTAGATGGACTGGATATTGATTTTGCAGGATTGATATTTTATAAAGAATCTCCACGTTATGTTGGTGATAAGCTCAATAAAGAAGACCTGAAGAATTCTGACTTTGACCTGAAGAAAGTGGGGGTGTTTGTAAATGCCGATTATGACGAGATCATGGACGTGGTGGAAGATTATGGCCTTGATGTAGTACAACTCCACGGGAATGAAAGTCCCGAGCTGTGTGAAGAATTATCAGCTGAAGTGGAAGTGATCAAAGCATTTAAAGTTGGCGACAGTAACGTATCCATAGATGAAATGGTAGCTGATTATGATGAGGTTTGTGATTATTATTTATTCGATACTTCTTCATCAGAAGTTGAGGGTGGTACGGGCAAACAATTCGACTGGAAAGTTTTGAGCAAAGCTAAAATTGAAAAGCCTTTCTTTTTAAGCGGCGGCATTGGCGTAGATGATATTGCCCGTGTAAAAGGATTTAAACATCCTGATTACTATGCAGTAGATATTAACAGCAAGGTTGAGAAGGAGCCGGGTGTAAAGGATATGGCTTTAATATTACAGTTCAGGCAGGGTTTAAAAAAATAAAAACCCCCTCCGCTCCGCCGCGGCGGAGAACTTAAGAGAATTAGAATCTCAAAAACTTTTGCAATAGAGAGTGTTTTTAAAAAAATGAAATGATGGAAACAGAAAAGAGGCAAAAAGCCCCTTTAGGAGTTTGGGGTGTAAATGAACATGGATATTACGGAAATTTCGGGGGAGCCTTCATCCCCGAAATGTTGTACCCTAATGTAAAAGAACTGCAGGATAATTATTTGAAAATAATCTATGAAGAAAATTTTCAAAAGGAGTTTCAACAATTGCTGAGGGATTATGTGGGCAGGCCAACGCCACTTTTTTATGCAGCAAGGCTCAGTGAGAAATACAATACTAATATCTTTTTAAAAAGAGAAGACTTATGCCATACAGGGGCACATAAGATCAATAATACCATCGGGCAAATTTTACTTGCACAACGGCTAGGCAAAAAAAGGATTATTGCAGAAACCGGTGCCGGCCAGCATGGAGTTGCCACCGCAACTGTATGTGCATTAAAAGGTCTTGAGTGTATTGTGTACATGGGTGAAAAAGATATTGAGCGCCAGGCACCAAATGTTGCCCGTATGAAAATGCTTGGTGCCACGGTAGTACCGGCAACCAGCGGCAGCAAAACATTGAAAGATGCTACCAACGAAGCCATACGTGACTGGATAAACAATCCTACAGATACACATTATATCATTGGTTCGGTTGTTGGTCCGCATCCTTACCCGGATATGGTGGCCAGGTTTCAAAGCATTATCAGCGAAGAAATAAAAAAACAATTGTTGTCCAATACAGGTTCTGAATTGCCCACGCATGTTGTTGCCTGTGTAGGTGGCGGCAGCAATGCAGCCGGGGCGTTCTATCATTTTTTAGAAAATGAAGAGGTAAAACTAATAGCCGTGGAAGCCGCCGGTTGTGGTATTGATAGCGGGATGAGTGCAGCTACAACGCAACTGGGTAAACCGGGCATACTGCATGGCAGCAAAAGTTTATTGATGCAGACAGCAGATGGACAGGTTACAGAGCCACACAGTATTTCAGCAGGATTGGATTATCCCGGCATTGGTCCCCTGCATGCACATTTGTATGAAAGCGGCAGGGCGACTTTCATGAGTGCCACCGATGAGGAAGCTTTGCAAGCCGCATTTGAATTGAGTAAACTGGAAGGCATTATTCCGGCGCTTGAAACTGCACATGCTTTATTTATTTTAAACAAAATTTATTTTAAAAAAGAAGATGTGGTGGTTGTTTGTTTAAGCGGAAGAGGAGACAAGGATTTAGCTACTTACATGAAATACATATGAACAGGCTGGATAAACTCTTTACCCAAAAAAGCAAAAGCGTTTTAAATGTTTATTGCACTGCAGGATTCCCGCAATTGAATTCTACTATGGAAGTAATAAATGCACTTCAGGAAAATGCTGCAGATATTATTGAACTCGGCATTCCTTACAGCGACCCAATAGCCGATGGCCCGGTGATACAGCAAAGCAATATGCAGGCTTTGGAAAATGGGATGACCATTAATTTATTGTTTGAACAATTAAAGAACGCCAGGGAAAATATTACTATTCCTATCATCTTAATGGGTTACATGAACCCTGTCTTGCAATTTGGGATTGAAAAATTTTGTGCTGCCGCCGCCGCTGTTGGCGTAGATGGAATTATTTTACCTGATCTCCCTATGCATGAATTTGAAACTGAGTATCAGCAGTATTTTAAAATGTATGATCTTAAATTTATTTTTTTAGTAACACCCGAAACCAGCACTGAAAGGATAAGAAAAATTGATTCTCTCAGCAGCGGCTTCTTATATGCGGTATCTTCTTCATCAACTACCGGGAATACAAAAGCTATTAAAGATCAAAGCGGGTATTTTAAAAAATTGCAGGAGATGAAGCTCAATAATCCTGTATTGGTAGGTTTTGGTATAAAGGATAAACATACTTTTAAAGCTGCCTGCACGTTTAGCAATGGGGCTATTATCGGCTCTGCTTATATTAATGTATTAAAGAATGCAATGGATATCAACCAGACTACTAAAGATTTCATAAATACCATTAGGGGCTAATTCATTTGCTTAAAACTCAGTAAATTGCGCTATAAATTAACATGATGAAAAGAATTTTCCGTTTCCTGTTTTTCTTTATAGTATTCAGTGCATTAGCCTTTACAACATTTGCACAGGGTACACAAAAAATAAAATCAAAACCTGCAGCTAAAGCTAAAACTCCCACTGTAAAAAAAGTGACCGCAAAACCTGTTGCAAATCAGTTTGTGCTCAATGGTATTGTTAGCGGTTTTACTGATGGTACCACGGTAGAGCTTTTGAACGGACAAACAGGCGCTTCAGAATTATCCACAGTGCTTAAAAACGGGCAGTTCAACTTTAAAGGAAAAATAGATAAGCCGGATTTTAAGATCGTACTGTTTAACCGACAGCCTCCTTATATCACCTTGTTCATGGATAACAGCAATATAACTATCACTGCAGATAAAGCAGCGATTGATAAAGCAAAAGTTACAGGGTCAGTATCTCATGCAGCGTTTGATCAGTTCAATACTGCATTGGAGCCTTATCAATCTGTTTTTGCAGAAGGCGTTCCTTATGATTCTGCGATGAATGTAAAAGCCATGAACCTTATCCGTGAATTTGTAAGCACACATACCTCTTCCTATATTACACCATTGGCTGTTATACGTTTTAACCAGATCGCTGATGATGTATTAAAGACAGAAGAATTATATAACCTGCTTGATACTGATATCAAGTCATCTGTAATGGGGCAATATATTGTTCAGCAGATAAATGAAGGAAAACAAAATGGAGCAGGAACCTTGTTGCCTGATTTTTCTCAGCCCGATACATCGGGTGTTCCGGTAAGCCTTACTTCTTTGCGTGGCAATTATGTGCTGGTTGATTTTTGGGCAAGTTGGTGTGGCCCATGCCGCCAGGAAAACCCAAACCTGGTTGCTGCCTACAATAAATATAAAAGTAAAAAATTTACGGTGCTTGGTGTATCATTAGATAAAACCAAACAAGCCTGGGTAGATGCTATACAAATGGATGGGCTTACCTGGACAAATATCAGTGACCTGCAAGGCTGGCAGAATGCGGTTGCACAGCAATTCCAGATCTATACCATTCCACAAAATTATTTAATTGACCCCAACGGCAAAGTAATCGGTAAAAACTTGCGGGGTGCTGCGCTGGAGAGAAAACTGGCGAAGGTATTGAGATAAGTTTGTCCGCAGGACCCTGCTGGTGGTTTAGTGTTTGCAGTTTTAGTTGCCGGCATTTGTACTGAGCTTGTCGAAGTATCATGGAACCATCGTTGTGAACTTGTTCTGTTCTTCTTTTCTTTTAGTAAAAGGAAAGAAGAATCTCCCTTGTAACGCATACCATATTCAACTCCTACGTAATTTATTCGTCATCTCTGAGCAATTGTAAAAGATAATTTTAATAAAACCTTTTAGTTACATCCTTATAACCATGCGGTAACAATTGATTAACCGCCCTGTTACATCTTTGCGGCGTAAAAAATTAATCAATTAAATCAAACCGTTATGAAATCAATTAAATCCGTTTTTATTAAAGCAACATGTATGTTGGCTTTAGTTTTAGTTTCCAACTCTTTTTCATTGATCCAGGCACAGGTAATGCCAAAGTATGCTTCAACAACCCGTTCAACTGGCGAGATCAGCTTTGTAAGCATGCAAGGAGATATGCTGGTATTTGACCTGGACCTAAAAAATCTTCCTCTCAACGGAAGCAGGCTCCACATTATGGATGAGGCGGGTAATACCTTATTTGAAGAGGGTATTAAAACAGCAACGTACAACAAACGTTACAAAATTGAAAGGAACAACATCAGTAAAATTGTTTTTGAAGTATCCAGCGGAAGATCTTTATTGAGCCGTACCTTCAGCATAAACAGCCGTATTGAGGAAAGGGTGGAAGTGGCTAAACTCTAAGTTTGTTATCTACACATGTGACAGTGAATTGATTCAATTTGCTGTCACATTATTTTAACTGACGCTTATACAGTTGCACCGCATTCTCAAGTCCTAAATAGACTGCATCGCATATCAATGCATGCCCAATAGAGACTTCCAGTAAGCCGGGGATATTATCTGAGAAATATTTTAAGTTCTGTAGGTCAAGGTCATGACCTGCATTTATACCTAAGCCTAATTCATTTGCTTTAAGTGCTGCTGCTATATATGGCCTAATTCCTAATTCCCAACCTTGCCTACCGGCAGGCAGGTTCCTAATTCCTGCTTCCTTCGCATAAGATTCCGTGTACAACTCAACCCTGTCAGTCCCTGTTGCCTTTGCGCCTTCTATCATTTCCACAATGGGGTCAACAAAAATAGAAACCCGTATGCCGGCATTTTTGAAAACTGCAATGATGTCTTTTAAGTATGTCGCATGTTCAATTGTATTCCAGCCATGGTTGGAAGTGAGTTGGTTCAGGCTATCGGGCACCAGCGTTACCTGGGTGGGTTTATTAGCCAGTACCAGGTCAACAAATTTCTGTTCGGTGCAGTTGCCTTCAATATTAAATTCGGTTTTTACAACTTTCTTCAGTTCAAAAACATCTTCATAGCGTATATGCCGTTCGTCGGGGCGTGGGTGTACGGTAATGCCATCGGCACCAAAGCGTTCAATATCTTTTGCGGCCTTAACCAGATCTGGGTTATTGCCACCACGGCTGTTGCGGAGGGTGGCTAATTTGTTTATATTGACGGAAAGCTTTGCCATAGTTATGATTGCGAACTACGAATTTATGCTAAAACATAAACTTGAATGCTAACGCGGGTGCAAACTTGCAAAAATAAACCTGTCATTATTTGAATTTCTGTATAAAATGTCTATTTTGTTCCTCATTCATTTCCCTGTAGAAAATTACTTCCTCTGCCTGCATAGTAATTCTTTTAACCATTTTACTAAACACCAAAACTAAACTTGTATGAAAAAGATCATGTCAGTAATTTTTGTTGCTGTAGTTTTGTTTGCCTGCAATTCTGAAGAAAAAAAGAGCGAAACAGCTGCAACCGATTCTAAAACCGAAACAGGCAAAGCTCCTGTAGAGATCCTCAATGACAGCAATATGGTTGCTGGTTCTATGGCGGCTTTTACCGCCTTTGAAAGCAAGGATGTTGAAGGCTATACTGCCAACATGGATGATAATATTATGTTCAGGTGGTCGGGCGGCGATAGCTTGGCAGGAAAAGCGGCTGTAAAAGCATGGTATACTGCCAGGTTTAATATCATCGACAACATCAAATTTTCCGAGCATATTTCACTTCCACTCATGGCTAATGTTAGCCCCAATGGTACAGTATCTGCTGGTAAGTGGATGCTAAGTTGGTATAGAGTGAACGTGAAGTATAAGAATGGAAAGGCTATCAGCTTTTGGGCGCATAATACCCAGCACTATAATGATGCAGGTAAGATGGATCAGTTTAATCAATATATTGACAGGCACCCGATCATGGAAGCCACTAAGGACCTGGTTAAGTAAAAGCATTGCAAAATAAAAAATCCATCCTGCCAACAGGCAGGATGGATTTTTTATTTTAGATCCCTCGCTAACGCTCGGGATGACAGAAGAAAATTAATACCTGTAAGCATCAGTCTTAAACGGTCCTTCTTTTGGCAAACCTAAGTATGCACTTTGATCAGGCGTTAAAACGTCTAATACAACACCAATTTTTGCAAGGTGTAAACGGGCAACTTTCTCATCCAGGAATTTTGGTAACACGTAAACCCTGTTCTCGTAGCTGGCTGTGTTGGTCCACAATTCTATCTGGGCAAGGGTTTGGTTGGTGAATGATGCACTCATCACAAATGATGGGTGGCCTGTTGCACAACCTAAGTTAACCAAACGGCCTTCAGCTAAAATGATAACATCTTTTCCTTCGATGGTATATAAATCAACCTGTGGCTTGATCGTATTTTTGGTATTGCCATAGTTTGCATTCAACCATGCCATATCAATTTCAATATCAAAGTGGCCGATATTACAAACGATCGCTTTATCTTTCATCAAACGGAAATGTTGTTCGGTGATCAGATCACGGCAACCACTGGCCGTTACAATAATATCTGCTTCTTTAACTGCTTCAATCATTGGCTTTACTTCAAAACCATCCATAGCTGCTTGTAAAGCACAAATAGGATCGATCTCAGTAATGATAACCCTGCAACCTGCACCTTTTAATGAAGCTGCAGAACCTTTACCCACATCACCATAACTTCCTACAACTGCAACCTTACCGGCCATCATCACATCAGTAGCACGACGGATAGCATCAACTAAACTTTCTTTACAACCATACTTGTTATCAAATTTAGATTTGGTAACAGAATCGTTGATATTGATTGCAGGAATAGGCAAAGTACCTTTTTCCATACGCTCATATAAACGGTGAACACCAGTTGTTGTTTCTTCGCTTAATCCTTTTACATGCTTTATCAGCTCAGGGTATGTATCTAAAACCATATTGGTTAAATCACCACCATCATCTAAGATCATATTCAAAGGACGATCAGCAGCACCAAAGAATAAAGTTTGCTCAATACACCAATCAGATTCTTCCTGTGTTTGACCTTTCCAGGCAAACACACCAACACCTGTAGCCGCAATTGCTGCCGCTGCCTGGTCTTGTGTACTGAAAATATTACATGAGCTCCATTTAACCTCTGCACCCAATGCAGTTAATGTTTCAATTAACACGGCGGTCTGGATGGTCATGTGTAAACAACCGGCGATCCTTGCACCTTTTAAAGGTTGAGATGGTCCGTACTCAGCACGGATAGACATTAAGCCCGGCATTTCTGCTTCGGCTAACATAATTTCTTTGCGGCCCCATTCGGCCAGGCTCATGTCTTTAACCTTGTTGGCAAGCTTAAAGTCGATGGCATTTTTAGTTATTGTAGACATATATATTAATTTAGAATGCAAATCTAAGCTTTGTAGGATAATATTCTGAATATTTTACTAACTTTGGGAGATAATCCTTTATTGGGGTATTAAACAGGATAAAAACTAAGTTTACAATGGCAAAAGCAATCAAAAAAGAAGATTCACCAACTATGTCCTTATCGCTTGATAAAAAAGATATGGCGATTCTGAAACTTCTACAGGAGAATGCAAGGGTTACGGTTAAAGAGATCTCAGAGAAAATACACCTGAGTACAACACCTGTACATGAGCGTATCAAGCGAATGGAAGAGAGGGGGGTGATAAAACAATATGTTACCCTGGTAGATCAAAACAAGGTTGACCTGAACCTGATGGTGATCTGTTATGTTTCTTTAAAGGAACACAGTAAGACAGCTGGTGTAAAATTTATAAAAATGGTGAACGAGCTTCATGAAGTGGTGGAATGCTATAGCATCAGTGGTGAATTTGATTTTATGCTTAAAGTGATTTGTAAGGACATGAACACTTACTACGATTTTCACGTGAACAAATTAAGCCAGCAGGAAAACATGGGCAATGTGCAAAGTGTATTTGTGATGGGAGTTATCAAGGAGACTCATCAGTTGGTGCATTAGGGAAGAGTTGAAAGTTGAAAGTGGAAAGTTGAAAGTTGTGAAAGCCATTTGTCTTTGGTCAGTCGTCTGTTGTCTGTGGCCAGCCCCCAATTGCCAGTTCCATAATATAATCCTTCATAAAATATCCTCCGCCAATATCAAAGTCGGCAGTTTCAATAATAGTAAAACCAAGTTTTTGGTAAAAATATTTCGCTTCATTCTCCCGGTTAACCTGCAATTGTAAAGCTTTTGCATTCTTGGGTTGTATTTCATTAACAATGTAATTAATTATAAACCTTCCGGTACCTTTTCCCTGTTGAGAAGGGAGTATATAAATTTTATCAAGCTTCCATACCTGCGGTTTATTTTCATGGTAGCATGCAAATGCAACAGGTTCATCATCATCATACACAATAATAAATATACATCCATCTTCTTCTATTTGTTTGTGCAGTGATGCAGGACTGTACATCATCTCCAGCATATAATCTACCTGCTCTTTAGTAAGCAGGTCTTTATATGTTTGCGGCCATATTTTGAATGTGAGTTCCCTGATTAAAGGAATATCATGGATGGTAGCTTTCCTGATTTGGGGCATTATTTAATTTTTATTCTCAGGTCTGGTGCAAACATTAATCTGCCCTGTGCATCTTTAGCAACAATATCAAAAAAATATAATTCTTCGCCTTTGCGCATTTGCTCTGATAATGTCTTTATCCAAATGGGAGGTAGCGGCGTAGTTCTAAACAGGTCGGATACGGTGCTTACAACAGAAGAGACCTTACCTGTTGCCTCATCTTCAGTAACGCCCCTCCTTTTATATATCACCTGGTAAGATGTGATGCTGTAAATATTTTTTTTATCATCGGTAACTTTCAGGGGCAACCTTATTAACTGTAAAGCCTCCTCTACAAAAACATAAGCGGTATCGGTTCTTATACCGAGCATACTTATTAATTTGGGAGGGGTATACTTTTGAAAGGTTTTAGGTTTTGCGGTTCTAGGCTTTGGGGTTTGTGCCACTACCGCTGTTAAGCTTAGGCACAAAAAAGCGGTGAACGTACATTTTACTAAGGGTACCATGGTTAATTGTTAAAATATACTAACGAAAGTACGCCAGTATTATTTTGCTTTTGCAGTTTTAACTGATCGTTGACAGGCTCTCTTCAATGGTTCTTATACGGGCTTCGGCATCGGCTTTCTTTTTCTGTTCCATTGCCAGTACTTCGGGCTTCGCATTTTGTACAAAACGTTCGTTACCAAGTTTTTTTTCTACAGATACCAAAAAACCTTTCTGGTGTTCCAGGTCTTTCAGCAGGTCATCTTTTAAAGTAGATGTATCCAGTTCCTTATCTGTTTTTAAATAGAACTTGTCTTTTTCCACCGCAATTACAATGGTATTGGAAATCGCTTTTTGTGTAAAGGAAATCTCATCTGCATTTACCTGCTTGCACAAAATACTTTCTATGGAATTGTAATTTTGTTTTGTATCCGTTTCAATGAAAAGCTTGATCGTTTCTTTTGGCTTAAGTTGATTTTTATTTCGACCATCACGAATGCCAGTGATAACCTGTTTCAATAATTCTCCCTGTTGTAAAATGTTTTCATCTGCTGGTTTTACAGTAGCAAATTGTTTTACACACAGATCATCAGTTTGTATTTTCAATAAATGATAGATCTCTTCTGTTACAAAAGGCATGTAAGGATGTAACAATTGCATCAACTCTTCAAAATAATGTATCGTTTTACTAAAGACAGCAGCATCTATAGGCTGTTCAAAACCAGGCTTAACCCATTCTAAATACCAACTGCAGAAATCATCCCATATTAAACTATAAATATTTTTTAATGCTTCACTCAGGCGGAATTGTTTCATCAGCAGATCAACTTCAGCTCTTACTTTATTTAATCTATTCTCAAACCAATCCAAAGCGAATTGGTGAGTGGTGAGTGGTGAATGGTGAGTGGTGGAACCTGAATTCTCCAGACTCACGTCTGACGACTCACCACTCACGTTTTGTCTTTCTTCCCACATCTTTACCAACTTCAGCGCATTCCATATTTTATTATTAAAATTTCTGCCCTGCTCTAAACTATTCTCATCAAACATCAAATCATTTCCGGCAGGAGAAGAGACCATGATGCCGAACCTTACAGCATCAGCACCATATTTATCAATCAGGTCTAGTAAATCAGGACTGTTGCCCAAACTCTTGCTCATTTTTCTTCCCAGTTTATCCCTTACCATACCGGTGAAATAAACGTCTTTAAAAGGAATCTGTTTTTCATATTCCATACCCGCCATTACCATTCTTGCCACCCAAAAGAAAATAATATCCTGCCCTGTTACTAAAACTGATCCGGGGTAATAATATTTTACTTCTTCATTGCCGGGTTCGGTAATGCCTTTAAAAACCTGTGTGGGCCAAAGCCAGGAAGAGAACCAGGTATCGAGCACATCCGCATCCTGCTTTAGTTGAGGATTTTGTATTGAACCTGCCTGTCCGGTAGGCGGGTATTGATTATTAAATATTTCCTTTGCCTCAGCTTCTGTTGCTGCAACTACCATTTTACCATCTTCATCATACCAGGCTGGTATCTGTTGTCCCCACCAAAGTTGGCGGCTAATGCACCAGTCTTTTACATTCTCTAACCAGTATTTATAAGTGGCTAAAAATTTATCGCCCGGGTGAATTTTAATGTCTCCGTCAACAACTGCTTTCAATGCAGGCTCAGCCAGTTCTTTCATTTTTACAAACCACTGTGTACTAATTCTTGGCTCTACAACCACACCGGTTCTTTGGCTATAACCTAATCTTGTCGTGTATTCTTCTTCTTTAGTAAGAAAATCTTTTTCTCCCAGTTCTTTGATGATCTTTTTACGGGCAACAAAGCGGTCTTCGCCAACATAGATCTGTGCTGCATCACTCATCGTTCCGTCTTCGTTGATGGTATCAACAACTTCCAGGTTATGCTTTAATCCCAAATTATAATCGTTGATATCGTGTGCAGGTGTAACTTTTAAGGCACCTGTTCCAAATGCAGGGTCAACATATTCATCAAAGATGATTGGTATGCGGCGGTTGATCAACGGCACAAAAGCATAAGTCCCTTTTAAATGAGCATAGCGTTCATCATTGGGGTTAACACAAATGGCAGTATCGCCCATGATGGTTTCAGGACGTTGAGTTGCAATACTGATGTATTCATCTTTACCTGTATCTAACTTGTAACGCAGGTGATAGAGTTTACCGGTGATATCTTTATATTCCACTTCCTCATCGCTCAAGGCTGTTTTAGCTGAGGAATCCCAGTTAATCATTCTTGCACCCCGATATATTAGTCCTTTATTATACAGGTCGATAAAAACTTTTATTACAGCTTTGTAATAATGATCGTCCATGGTAAAAGTCGTCCTGTCCCAATCCACACTGCAGCCCAGTCTTTCGATCTGGTTGTAAATAATGCCACCGTATTTATCCTTCCATTCAAAAGCATATTTTAAAAATTCTTCTCTTGTTAAATTGTTCTTATCAATGCCTTTTTCTTTTAACATAGCCACCACTTTCGCTTCGGTTGCAATAGATGCATGATCACTGCCGGGTACCCAGCAGGCATTAAAGCCGCTCATGCGGGCTTTGCGAACAAGGATATCCTGTACGGTTTCATTGAGGGTATGCCCCATGTGTAAAACGCCGGTAACATTGGGGGGAGGAATAACCACGGTAAATGCCGGGCGGCTATCTGGCTTACTATTAAAATATCGTTGGCTTAGCCAATGTTTGTACCATTTATCTTCAACTGATGCTGGCTCAAAATTCTTTGTCAATTCCATATTATATGTTCCTTATAATTATTGGTTGGCAAAAATACAAAAAAGAGGGGAGGTTTTAAATTAGCGACGAATGTGTGGGTTTTTGAAGTGCATAGTTACGATAAGCAGTACAGGCTGGCATGATTTTTACCAGTTATTAGTAACTAAACTATTTTTTATGAAAACAAATACCAACTTAAGGCATTCAGGTAATCCACAGGATAAAAAAATGAACCACCGACCTGAGAATAAAGATAATCTTGACAGCAGGGAGAGGGAAGAACAATCAAAGAAAGGGGATGATATTACCCATAATAAAAAAGAAACTCATGGAGAGCCAAAGAAAAAATAAAAAATTGTACGCTATTGGTTCTATCCCAAATAAAAATGTAATTGTTTTAATTAATTTAATAATAAAACTAAAATTATGAATAAGAATATTTTGATCGCATCAGTTTTTTTCGCAGGAGCGGCAGCACTCTACTATACGTTAAAAAGGAGATTTAATACTATGGAACCTGTAGAACACATTCCGGGAGAGCATCCCCGTCACCTAATCAATGTATTTTCAAAAGCAAAACAGAGCTTACAGCATGATAATGGGATGCATGCACCCAAAATGGGGATTAAGTGATTATATCACTTGCTTAGCCCGGCAATCAGGTTAATGGAGAGTGCTACTACAAATGTATTCAATGCAAAAGATAATAAGGCATGCGCTAAAGCTGTGCGCCTTATTATACGGTTATTTACCTGCACATCTGATACCTGGAAAGTCATGCCTATCACGAATGAAAAATAAGCAAAATCAAGATAGTCAGGTTTCTCTTTACCGGGAAAATTAAGACCTGCTGCTGTAGCAGGGTTGCCAGGTATATCTGAATAATAAAGGTGGGCATAATGTAAAGTGAAAATGGTATGCAACAAAACCCAAGAGGATATAATGCCCCCAATGATAAGTATTATTTTTCCTATGCTATGCTCTGAAGTATCACCGGATGATAACATGAGCAGTAATACTGTTACCATACTTGCGAAAGAACTTACCAGCACACTGATCAGTACAAAAATCCTGCTTCCATCTTCTTTGTTCGCCAGCTTTTGAATGTCGGCTACCGATCTTGTGTAAAAAATAATCCAACTGGTAATGATGTAAGAGAGGGAAAATACATCCCACAAAACAGCAGCTAATATAATTGGATTAACGTGGTAGTTCCACATGATAAAAAAAGCAATGACCGTAGTACCCAGGCTTAATAAAACCCTTTGCAGGGGATGCATACGTAAAAATATATTCCCTCTCTTTGTAGCTTTTGCAACGGTAGCCATTGATTATGGTTTTGTAAGTTGAAATATACAACCTATTTATATAAGAAGAGGGTTAGATGAAATTTCATAAGTTGACATAATAAAATGATTTAAATTACTACACCAATCAATTTTTTAACAACCTAAATTCTCTATTATGGGATTTGAGCAATACCACGAACCACCAAATGAACTATCTGAAGAAACCCGGACATTTGCCCGCATGGTGACATCGCTTATTGAAGAGGCAGAAGCCATTGGCTGGTATGAGCAACGCATCTCACTTGAAAAAGACGAGCAGGCAAAAGCTATTATGGAAAATGCCCAGCAGGAAGAGATGAAGCATTTTGGAATGGATCTGGAATTTTTGCTGCGTAAAAAAACTGTGTGGAGGGAAGTATTGGAGGCCATTCTTTTTACAAAAGGTGATATTGTTAAAAGAGGAAAGGAAGGAGAAGAAAAAGCTGAATAGATAAACTATTGGCAGCAGGAAATTAATAAAAGACAAAAGGCAACATATTGCTGCCTTTTGTCTTTATTGCACATATCATTTACTTGCTTGTGTCTCTAATTTTATCACCTACTTTTTGGGCACCCTCTTTAATGGCATTGCCTGCATCTTTAACACCTTCTTTTGTAGCTTCCCAGGCATTTTCAATAGCATTACCTGCTCTGTCAAACCACCTGCCCGTACGGCTTACAAAGCCGCCATCTGTTATTATTACTTTTCTGCCATCCTTACTTCTGGCTTCACCTCTCATAGTAACTATAGTACCATCCTCCAAGGTTATGTTCTTATCTGAATTAACCCAAACGCCATTCCTGTATACCATTAGTTTGCCTCCTTTTACAGTAAGATCCCCTTCGCCGCTTGTGTATGTGGTAGCAACAGGTGGAGGAGGAGGTGGCATCATTGTGTCTGTATTCACTGTTACAGTATCTGTTTTGGTTTCCGATTCATTACAGGCTACCATAGCAGTTGCCAGCAATGCAATTGCAAAGATTTTTTTCATTGTTTAGTTGTTTTGATGATTAAATAGTTAAAGGCTGAAATTTTTCAGTAGATGGCTTACTTCAAAAAATATGCCTGATTGATACATGTTGCTTTGTGCTGCAATTAGATGGAAAGAAATGGATAGAACAGGGAAGTTTTTCATCAATGGGAAATTTATCTCTCAATTGCAAACAGCATTAAGCTATTGCCCTCATTAATGATCTCCTTGCTGAAATGAAATCCTAATTTCTGTAACAATTTAATGGAGCCGGTATTTTCTTTCAGCGTTGTTGCAAGCACCTCTGTATGGCCGCAGTTGTGCATAGCATCATGCAAAACTGCCGAAGCTGCTTCAAAAGCATAGCCCTGCTTTGTATGGTCATTCAAAAAAGCAAAGCCAATATCGTGGTGCTCTAAATAATTTCGTTTGATAAAAGAGATAATGCCAACAGGTATCTCCTGCTCCCGGGTTTTTACCACCAGGTAAGTAATATCAGGATTGTCTATGATCTTTTGAACATAAGCGACAGCATCTTCGAGGTTATTAATATTCCTGTTGCCAATAAAGCGTATCCATTCAGGCATGTTCACCAAGACAGAAATAAATTTTGTGTCATCCAGGGAGAGTTGGTCCAATAAAAGTCTTTCTGTAATGTAATTTTTCTGCATACTATTATTTTATAATTGAACCTGTTAACATCCAAATTTACAGGAGGTTATTAAATCCTCAGGTTAAAGATAATTACTTTACAA
>JAYUYX010000117.1:0-28821 GCA_043752205.1 Chitinophagaceae bacterium | reverse complement strand
CGGGGTGAAATTGATAATTCGTTAGCAGCACAAATGAATCAAAGAACGATAACATCTTCAATAGTTGCTGAAGGAGGTGGGATTGACGTAAGTACATCAATGTTGATATGCTTTAAAGAAACTGCTTTACAAAGAAATCCGGGAATGTCTCTTGAGGAGATTGAAAAAGAATATTTGCGAATTTATGGAAAACAAAAAATGATTTGGCTCGACAGAATGCCTTTAATAGATAAAGTCGTCGCAGGCCCCAAAGCTGGAAATTATTTTGGATACGGTGCTAATGGACATACTGATGAATTTGTAAGATTTGTGAACGATAGTACAATTGTAATTGCACAAATTGATTCTATCGACAAAAATAAAGACCCCGTAAGTAATATAGATTTTAATATTCTAAAGGATAATTTAGCAATTTTGAGAAAAGCTACTGATATACATAACAAGCCGTTTAATATTATCATTCTGCCAGTTCCTGCCTATTCATTGTATGTTGATAAGGAAATACTTTCTGATTCTTTAAAAAATAATGGAGATGGTAAAGTATTATTCAAAAAATTTAAGTCAGGACAAGAGGTATGTTGGTTGCCAGCGGTTAGCTATCTTAATTTCCTTATTTCAAATAACACCGTATTGGTTGCTAAATACTGGCAACCGGGATTACCTGAGAGTGAAAGGTTAAAGGATGAAATGGTAAAAAAGATTTTAAACCGGTTATTTGTAAATAGAGAAGTTGTACAAATCAATCCTATGGGTTTAAACAAAAATGGAGGTGGCATGCATTATGCTTCACAACAACAACCCAAGTGATGACTTACTACCGCTAGTCGAGTAAGCAAGGGGATTTTCACCCCCTGCTCCTCACAGAACCGTACGTGAACCTCTCGATTCATACGGCTCTTCAAGATGTCTCGACCAATTAGTAAAACTTGCGCTTACCAACTGTTTGGATAAACAGTTCAATCATTCCTTTCGGTTGTTTTGTGTTTACCAATTTTTGCATCTTGTGTACCCCTTCAACAACAAAAGCCCCGAACGTTTTGCGAAACCCATAAAAACATTATGCGTCTTCTAATCACAGTTTTAATAACAATCTTTCGCTTTACAATCACTTTCGGACAATCTGAAACTTCCCAAACTGAAATAATTATTATTGGTACAATTCATAACGGAAATAAACACTTTAACCACAGGACATTAATCGACGTTTTACAAAAAGTAAAGCCAGACATCATACTATGGGAACAAAGCAAAAATTTTAAACGTGTATTTGGGATTAAGACAGCAAATTTCTTTGGAATTTGGAAACCAGGCATAGAACAGTTAGCCCTTGCTTCCCAGGCGAGTCTCTGCAAAGGATATGTGGCAGGGCTGCAGGACTCGCCGTACATGAAAAAGAATTACTTAATGCAAAGTTTTATATTGCCTCGTAGTACGGCGAGTCCTCTATATCTAAACACAAATCCCTACAGAGACTAGCCTGAAAAATTGCCTAAGCTTACGATACCAAATGAAATAACCACATAAATAATTGATAGGCCAGATAAGCAATTCCACAAACCACAATCAAAAGTATTATTAGCACGGGTAAAATTATTTTCCACGCACTTCTCCTATGGCGGCCCTCAACATAATGCTCATGCATCAGTTTCATATTGCGTGCATTGGCTCTGAATGCAACATCGAATATGTCGCCCAAAATTGGTATAGCACCGATCAAAGAATCAATTAAAACATTTAAGGCCATTCGTGCAAGTACAAATCCGCTGGCACCGTTTTTTGCTAAGGTCAACATCATATACCCCGAAACTAAAAACGTGGCAAAATCTCCAGCTCCGGGTATGAGGCCAACCAGCGCATCCAATCCAAATTTAATATTAGTACCCGGAATTTTAAATTGGGAATCCATTAGTTTAGCCAACGAATCCATTCCGGCCAGCGCTTTTGTTTCATTTTTCTGTTGTTGCATTTAAACGTACATTTTGTGCCTTCTTTACTACTAATTTGATGCCGTTTATTAACCCAGGTTAACATGGGCTTTTAAAAGAAAATCAGAATGGTTATTCAATCATTCCCATTTAACTCTAAACGCTGACCAATTATTTAGAAATCCCATCAATAATATTGTATGACGACAGTTCTGAAAAGGATAATTATGCATTTTGATTTAACCCTTTAATAAACTACTTACGATTTGGCATTGCCAGCAAATTTTTTCGGCTAATTTAATCCGTTGGAGCAGCGAAATTACACAATGACGTGTCTAACAATTAAATGACCATCATAAATATGAAACATATTAATCACGTATTCCTTTCCCTTTCTTTAATTATTACATTATTGGGTTGTAACAAAATACCTGGTGGTAGATGTCTTTCATTTGCTAAAGCACCAGTGACAAAAATTGAAGGAGCTAATGCTGCATTGGTTAACCAGGAAATTATTTTGACAGTTTTTTTTAGCGCCAATAATGGATGTGGGCAGTTTGGAAATTTTGACGAAGCAACTTCAGGTAATACAACAACAATAATAGTTAATGCAAAATATGAAGGCTGTATTTGTACAGAGGATCTTCCAATTCGACAGACTATTTACAAATTTAAAAAATCACAATCGGGAACTTTTGATCTAAAGTTTTTACAAACGGATAATATTTATTTGACGCATACAATTATTGTTCAGTAAACTTGCAGGCCATACCAGGTTTGTTCCCGGAAGGAAAGTTTAAAATTTACAACTCCGGGAATGATATCAATTAGCGCTTCCAAACCAAATATGATATTTGTTCCCGAAATTTCAAATTGAGAAAACCAATCGTTTCGCCAACGATGCTTCCGGCCAGGGCCCTTCTTTGCCTTTCCTTTTGCCCCAATAGGTAACCTGTCTGATTTTCAACCATGCAACATAGACATTCAACAAAACCTTCCTTCTCCCGGCATCTTTTTGTACATTCAATCCATGAAGATCATTACCTGGAACTGCAATATGGCTTTCAGAAAAAAAGCAGGACTTATCCTGGCGTATAAGCCCGATATATTGATAATTCAAGAATGTGAGCATCCTGATAAATTATTATTCCCCATAGACACTCCAAAACCAACAGATTGTTTGTGGTTTGGGAAAAATAAGCATAAAGGACTTGCGATATTTTCCTATGATAATTTTCGTTTTAAAGTTCTGCCGAATCATAATGAAGATTTTAAAATGATAATTCCAATCCAGGTTACAGGGGGACAATTTGATTTTAATTTATTTCTGATTTGGGCATACAACCCAGATGACAGGGACGGAAAATACATTACACAAGTTTGGAAAGCAATTATACACTACGACGATTTATTAACCGACAAACCAACAATACTTGTTGGTGACTTTAACAGCAATAAAATCTGGGATTACAAAAAACACAGATTAGGAAATCATTCTGAGGTTGTCAAAAAATTAGAAGAAAAAGGGATTTATAGCACATATCATTTACATCACAAACAGGCACAAGGAACGGAAGAACATGCGACATTTTATATGTATCGGCACAAAGACAAACCTTATCATATTGATTATTGTTTTGCATCCATTGATATGACAGAGAGAATTCAATCTGTAGAGATCGGCGATTATGAGTATTGGAAGCAATACAGCGACCATGTTCCGGTAATGGTAACATTTAGATCTGTTGGTAGCGGGACGAACAAATCAGCAGGTTTGTAAAAAAAACATCCATCATTCAGAATGCTGGCACTTTCATTTTTATTGCTAATTGGGTTTGCGCTTGTAAGCGAAAGTTTTGGCATTGAGATTTCAAAAGAATATATTTATTTTTCATTAGCCTTTTGAATGCTGGTGAGTATTTTTAAAAATGCAGAACACATGAACATTATAAAGATGGAGAAGATAAATTACCTAAAAATGTATTGTAGTAATAAAGACATATTGAAAACATGTAAGTATTTTATTTTTATTATAGCATTACTGGTATATGCCAGGCCATCTTACGCTCAGGAAGAGAGACTGACCGATAATAATAGCATCGGCTGGTTTGTTTATACCGGAACATTTAAAATAAAAAGTAAAATTGCCATCCACACAGAATACCAGTGGCGCAGGGTTGATGGAATAAAAAACTGGCAGCAAGGGTTATTTCGTGCAGGAATAAATTATGCTATCAGAAAAGATGTAAGTTTAAATGCCGGGTATGCTTTTGCCAATACTTATGCCTATGGTGATTATCCTGCGGCATTCGCTTTTCCGGAGCATCGCATTTTTGAACAGGTGATAATTAAAAACCCGATTGGCAGTATTGACCTGTCGCACCGTTTTACTTTAGAGCAACGATTTGTTGGCAGGATAACAATGCCCAATGCAATAAAAAACACCGAATACTTTTTTTTAAACAGGATGAGATACCGTGTACGTGGGGAAATTCCACTACACAAAAAAGAAGCTGTCAAAAAAAACTGGAGTATAATAGCACAGGATGAAATTTTTATTGGTTGGGGCAAAAATGTAGGGGCAAATGTATTTGACCAAAATCGTTTGGCAGTTTTGTTAGGTTATCGGTTAAATCAACACATAAAACTTGAAGCAGGTTATCTAAATCAGATTTTACAGCAAGGGAGAAAAATAAATGGCAAATCCGTATTTCAATACAACAATGGTTTTATGCTTGCAACACATTTAACACTGAGTTTTAAAAATTAGCACATTTGCAAGGTCTGCAAGGTGCGGATTTACTAAAGAAAAAATAAACAGGCATCATAATCTTATGCCATAATTTACCACAATGGCTTTATCATATCAACCAGTTTTCTTTCTGCAGGAATTGGCTTCAGCACGGGGTTTGCTCTTTCTTTAAGTACAATGCAGGTTTTAAAATCGCCCAGGTATTCAAATATGTAAAGCTGTTCTGTAAATTCCCTGTCCCTGCGGCCAGTTAATGAAAAATCTGTTTTGCCGTTAATGGCAATTTCAACCGGCAGACCTGGCCGCAGGTTGCAAAGTTTAATATTGCTTCGTTTTGGAATGCCGATAAAAAAACGGTTATAATGCAGGTGCAACTCCAGTTCCTCGGCTTGCTGTATTTTAAAATTGCCAAGTTTACGTGGGACAGAAAGCTCAAAGCAATCATTGCTTTCCATATTTTCCATATAGTTGAATTGAGGAGCCAGGCTATCTTTAAGGGTTATTAAATTACAACGTTCTAATGCCATGTGCTGTAAAATTGCCGGGGGTAAAAAAAGCTGTCCGTCCTGCACGTACCCATTTGCAGAGAATATGGGTTTCCATTCCATCCGCTCCTTCCGCTTATCAAAGGATTTATCTTCCTTGGCATAGCGAAGTATATTGCTAAAAATCTGCAATACCTTTATGGGCCGGTTAAATGTAAAATGCTGGTCTTTCAAAAATAAAAATTCAGGGCTTTAAAATATTAAATATAATTTAGGCAATCAAAAATATTAAACAATGAAACGAATCCTCTTTTTATTTATAATTATCTTTTCAGCATGTAATAATACTGATCAGCAAAAGGAAACAAGTAAAGTCAAAACTGATTCCTTAAAAATAAATGCTGACACGACGTTAGTAAACATAGCAATGGAAGAAATAAGAACTGAAGAGCCACCACCCCTGCCTCCTGCCCCAAAAATATATTCCAATGCCCGCTTTAAAGAAGTTACTGTAAAAAAAACAGGCGATCATCAGTTTTTAGTAAAAGGCAAAGCCCAGGTATTTGAAGCGAACATAAGCTGGGTGGTAGAAGATGGCCATAATGAATTGAAAAAAGGTTTCCAGATGACAGATGCCGGCGCCCCGGAATGGGGAAACTTTACATTCAGTATTGATGTTAAGAAAAAAAGAGACAACTCAACACTTACATTGATCCTGTTTGAATCAAGCGCTAAAGACGGCAGCCGCCAGCATGAGTTACCTATTGTACTTTACTGATCATCAGGCATATTTAAGCTTCTTTTCCAGCAGCTCCTTTAAAGACTGTAGAATTTTTTTCCAGTTTTCTTCTGAATGTGCCCGCATTTTTTCATCAGGAATATTTTCCTGCAGTATGGTAAGCCTAACATTTTTATCTTTCCCCTTTAATTCATACGTAACGATCACATAGTTTTCGTGTTTATCCTCTATCCCCGACATAGAACTCCAGTAGCTATACTTAATAAGCCTATACTTATCTATATCCAGTACCATGCCTTTGTCTTCATACTTTTTTCCCTCCCACTCACCTATAAACTTAATGGAGTGGCCGGGTTTCCAATTAGTTACTGTTTCGGTTCCAAAAAAATACTGCTTTATGATAGCTGGCTTTGTCAATGCATCCCATACTTCCGTTATGGTTGCACTCATATTAATTGCTGCACGGGCTTTTATATTACTTTTCATAATATTGGCGGGTTTTAATAAATGTTATAAAAAAATGATGCCAAACTTTTATCGCTGCAAATTTTATGGGTCTCTTTTAATAAAAATTGTTTCTTTAACTGCAGCATCGTTTTATAAATAGTAAATATAAAATATGAAAAAGAAGAAGATACCCATCAATGGGTATTTTAGAGTAATGCAGTAGGTAATGACTATTGTAGAAATTAATTTACTAAAACTGCCAATTTTATGGTTTCCATTCCTCTTTGAGCATAGCATATAAATACAGGTCGATGAACTTTCCATTAAGCCATTCAGCCTGCTTTAAAATACCTTCCTGTTTAAACTGCAGTTTTTCAGGTATGGCCATGCTTTTACTATTGCCTACTCCGCATTTAATTTCGATGCGATTAATATCAAGCACTGTAAAACCATATGTCACCAATGCTTTGCAGCATTTAGTTATAATTCCCCTGCCCTGTAAACCATCGGCAAGCCAATAACCAATTTCACCAATTTTGTTTTGGTTATTAATATGGTGCATACCCATGCGCCCTACAATATTTTTATCAATGATAATGGCGAATCCATAATCGGTTTTATCTGCTGCCCGTTTGTTGGTTTCAATAATGTGTTGGCGGAAATTTGCAATGGTTTGCATATGATCAACCCAGGGTAGCCATGTTCTTAAATGAGCCCTGTTTACATCAACAAGGTTGTACAGCGACTCTGCATGTATCACCTGTAAAAATTCCAAACTGGTGGTTTCATCAACGGGTATCTTCATTTTAAAAATATTTTATGAACAACAGTTATTATAGCAGTTAAGCATCCCAAATATAAATGCTGCATCACAATTGAATGATTATTTCCTTCTTTATTTCCTCAACCCCTGATCAGCATCAGGCAGATAATCACCATAAAGATCAGGATGACCATGGGATAAACTGACCTGAACCTGAACTTATCTTTTCGCCAGAATATAAAAGACAGTACAGGCAAAATAAATATCAGCGCAATCATCGGAAACCATAAAATTTCATACAATGCACCAACTAATGCAAAATGGTAAATATCAACAAGTGAAGCAAATGAAATGAACAGCAATACACAAATACTCAGGATAAAGATGATCTTACCTGTTTTTGTATTTTTTTTACCGGTGGAATCTTGTGGCACGGTCATCTAATTTCAGAAATTATAAAGTCTTAGAAAAGCTCTTTAGGGTCATCCTTATAATTGAAATTAGAAACAGTCCAGCCTTTTCCACTATTATACAGGATAAAATCAAACGTAAGAAAATAATTTTCAAACGTGAGCAGGTACCGCCTGCGAACTAAGGTGTTTTTTACATCTTTATCTTCAATAAGAACATACCCAGTTAGTTTTTTGTAAAAAGGCAAAACGGTAGCCATCTGTTCACTCAACATCCTGTCGATGTTATTTACTGTTACTGTATCCATCACCGAGTTCTTTCTGAATAACTGGATAGCTTCTGAAGCCTTGCCATCTACCAGGGTTTGCATTACTTTATCGCAATGGCTATTTAAACTATCCCGGGTTGTAAAAAAATTTGCCTGTGCATGAGTTACAAAAACCAATAAACTGAAACAAATTGTAAAAATTAGTCTGGCCATATACGGTGTTTTACGGATGAATGTCTTTATGTTATAATATAGAATTCTAAATATACAAACAATGCTGTTAAGGAAATTAAAACGGGGTCTACCAGTATGAATGGTAAGACCCCGTTTTGAAATCTAGTTATAATAACTAATCTACCTTAACCAGTTTAACGGTATTGATGATTGTTCCATTTGTATCTTTCACTACCAGGTAATAAGAACCGCCGATATATCCCGTCATCTGGAATTCTACCATGTTCCTAATAAATCCTGTTGTGAGATTTTTGCGTTGTAACAGGCGACCTTTAAGGTCCATCAGGTCTAATACAAGCGGTTTGCTTTCGGGTAATTCAACCTTTACTTTTAATACAGTACTTATCGGGTTCGGATAAACCGTGATCTTTATTTTATCTGAAGCAATAAGTATAGCAGTATCTGTTTTTTTAACCTGTATGGTATAAACTAATGGCTGATGAAAACCCTGGGTAAATAAATAATCTGTTTTAGTGATCGCCTCAACCCGGGGCTCACCTACTGTCCATTCAAAATATATTCCTCCTGCATTTGCCGAACCACCATAGTTTGAAACTACTTCCGGAACAGGCCTTAATTCTTTCATGGTTTGGATCGGTGGAGCATACAGGCAATTTACTACAGCTACTGCCAGTGTTCTTACAGGGCTGCTTCCGCAGGCGCTGTTTGCTTTAACGGTAATGTTACCGGCATTAGGCCCCATCTTAACTACAATGTTTGTTGATCCCTGTCCAAAAGATATCTGTGCAGATTGAGGCACCGTCCACGTATATGATGTAGCGCCTGCAACAGAATCTATTTCATACATCAGGTTTGATTGATTTCTACAAACTGAATTAGGCCCTCTTATTGCTCCCGGTTGCGGTGAAACACCACTCACCAGTTTACAAGATGGTGCAGTACTTCCACACGCATTATTAGCAGTTACGCAGATATTGCCAAAAGTAAATCCTGCAGTGAAAGAAACGTTTATAGAAGTTGTTGTCTGTCCACTGATGATCGTTGCTCCCGCAGGAACCGACCAGGTATAGGATGTTGCCATTGGCACTGCGGCTATGCTGTATGTTTTGGTTGTTGGTCCGCATACGCCTGATGCCTGCCCTGTGATAGCACCCGGATTATTTGCCAATGCCTGCACAAATAATTTTCTTGGAGTTATCGATGGGCTTTGGCCGCATGCATTGGAAGCCGCCACAATAATATTTCCACCCTGGAATGCAGCGCTGAAATTAACCGCTATAGAAGTTGTACCCTGTCCGCTTGTAATGGTAGCACCCGATGGTACACTCCACACATAATGCGATGTATTAGGCACAGCAGCAATTGAATAATTATTACCTGAAGTATTGCAGCTTGCAATTACCGGCCCGCTGATCACCCCCGGTGTTGCCGGTAATGAGCCTGTATTTGTTGTTGTAACGCTAGCTGATCCCGAACAGCCATTTGCATTGGTAACAGTTACAGTAAATATTCCTACCGTATTTACAACAATGCTTTGCGATGTGGCGCCCGTATTCCATGAATAACTGCTGTAACCAGACCCTGCATTTAGTGTGGTACTTGTACCACCGCAGAATGAAAGTGTTCCGGCAATTACAGGAACCGGATTGGAAAACACAGCAATATTAATTGATGCTGATCCTGTACAACCATTATTGTCTGTAACAGTTACTGTATAATTTCCAACCGTATTTACAGTGATCGATGCTGTAGTTGCACCATTTGACCACGAGTAAGATGCATATACTCCATTAGCTGTTAGCATTGTTGACCCGCCTGCACAAAAACCTGCATTGCCTGATATGGTTGGAACGGGTGGAGTAAATATAGAAGCTACAACAGAAGCATTGGCCGTACATCCGCCGGCATTGGTTACCGTAACTTCATAGGTTCCTGCTGTTGTAACAGTAAGTGTTGGGGTAGTAGCACCTGTGCTCCATAAATAACTGCTGTATCCTGCACCTGCATTCAGTACTGTTGAACCACCAGTACAGAAATTTAAATTTCCTGTGATCGTTGGTGGCGCTAAAGTAACATAGCTGGCAGTAACAGTTGCTGTGGCCGTACAGCCAGAGCCGTTGGTTACTGTTACAGAATAAGTTCCTGCAGTACCAATTAAAATGGTTTGAGTAGTTTGCCCTGTACTCCATAGATAACTGCTATGACCAGCTCCTGCATCCAGCAGGTTTTGATTACCGATGCATATATCCAATGAGCCAGTGATAGTTACTGTGGGCACGGGATTGATGGCTACTGTTACCGGTGCTGATTGCAATGATCCGCATGAGTCGGTATAAATAACTGTATAAGTGCCGGCACTGGTAACTGTTATACTGGGCGTTGTTGCACCCGTGCTCCAGATAATACCTGTTGCAATACTTGAAGTAAGTTTAACACTATCACCTGGGCAAAATGATGTTGGCCCGTTTGCAGTAATGACTGGTGCTGTAGTTATTGCATTAACCACCGTAACAGAAGCTGTAGATTGACAGCCGCTGCCATTGGTTACCGTTAAAGTATGAGTTCCTGCTGTAGTAACTGTTTTTGTTTGTGTTGTTTCTCCGCCCGGCGACCATAAATAGGTAGTGAATGTTCCAGGGATGATCTCCTTTCCTATACCTACTGCATCAATAGCATTATAACCTGCTACAGCGGGTGAGTTAAGGGCGATGCGTATCTGAGAAACATCAAAAACAGTTTCTGTAAAGCTGATATGATTTTTACGGGCAGTTAAAGGTGCAGCTGATGCAGTTGCAGAATACACAAGTTCAAAATTGTTTGTTCCCGGATTTTTTACAAAGATGGAATCTACAGCTCCCGGGTTGGCAGTTTCAAAAATATCTACAAAATTAATTTTACCCGGATTTGGAAAACCAAGCACCAGGTATTCCCGTTGCCCCTGTGCTGTAGCACTTATCCATGAATTGCCACTTAACCCGTATTGAGGATAAACATCCGGTGAACCCAATGCCTGTGCCGCACTGTAACTGGTAGACGCATTTTGGCTGCTGTAACCAATAACACTATTTGCATAACGGGTGTTTATACTGCCCGCCGTTAAAATATTGGAACCACTGGGACATAAAGTTAGATTACCGCTTATGAATGCCTTAGCACCGGCAGCAACAACTTCGGCCCTGATCATTAACCTGCCCTGTGCCGGATGATCGGTCAAATTCGTTCCATCCAGGTTTGAGCGGAAATAAGCACTATCCCTTGTTGTGGCATCTTCCCACTGTGCACCTACAGGATAATATGCAGTAGCTAAAGCAGCCTGTGCAATACCAATATAAAAGTCTTCATTCGAGAATGATGCAGGACTTGTAAAATAAAAAGAGTGGTAACTGTTGATATCTGCCTGGGTTGCAGTAAATGAAGGCGACTGCGCAACAATGGCTCCCGCAGTATTTCTTATCACTGCATATACCGGATTATTTTTTGCTGATTCCGTTAAATAAACTTTTGCGGAAATAACCTGTCCGCATCCATTCATTCTATGTTTATTCAGTAACAATCCTGCGCCTGTTCCAAAACCTGATTGTGAAACCTGCACGGTTGCATCATCATAAGCAAGCAGCGAATTATTTACTTTTTGGAAATAAGATTTGCTGTTGTTGTTGATCACATTCTCCCCTGCCTGCGCCGGAACAGAAACAATGATAGAATCATTTTCCATCAAAGTAGGCGACCAGCCATTGAATACAACTCTTACGGTATCATGTGCTGTAACAGCAACATTCTGTGTAGTGGTATATCTTATAGCACCTGTCTGTTGTTCTTTTACAGTAAGTGTAACATTGTAATTCGTATCTGTTGCGGACCTGTTAACGATCAATGCAGATATGGGTGTAGGTGATTGAAATTGAGGAATGGTCATTCCTAAAGCATAAACAGATAATACTGCTACGCTATCATTAAGTGAAGTGGAGCCAAGCCTTGTTTCGGGTCTTTGTCTTGATTCACCCATAATATTTGGTAAACCTGTTAGTCCCGTATCAGCCCTGCTAACCATGCAAAGTAAGTAAGTGATCGAATCCTGGCCGTTAGCTCCCAGCAAACTTGTACCCCTTGTTGTACTCAGGGTTAAATTGGGCGTTACTAAATTTCCTGCAGGTCTTGAGTATTCCCATGCGATGTATAAGCTACCACCGGTATAGGTGAAGGGGCTGCCGTTTACAAAAGGAATATCATAAGCACCTATGGTATCAGGAATACTGATCAGGCTATCGGAAGCCAATGTCATTGGTGTAACTGCATTGGTCCAACTGATGGTATTCTTTAACCTGTAGCGAATTGTATAATTCGTTGCACCTACAACTGGTGACCAGGTTAACCTTGCCGATGTAGAAGTTATTTGCCTGGTAACAGGGTTATCTGGTAAATAACAAACCGCAATTCCTCCCGTTGTAAATGTACCGGCAGTATATGGCCCTTTATTTCCACCTGCACATACGATCCTTACCCGCCATTGGTAGGAAGTACCTGCAGGCAGGATGAGATTGGCAGAATTGGATACTGAAATAGAATTTGACCAGGGCTCAGTGCCTGTTCTCCTGAATTGTATCTCATAAAAAGTTGCAGTAGCATCGGCTGTCCAGGATAATGCAACCAATGAATCCTGTGTAACTATCGAAGCCAAGCCGGCTAATGCATTACAGGGCGTTGTTATGCCCGCTGTAAAGCTGGCATAGTTAACAGCTGATGAATCGGGTGAACAAACCATCTTAACACGCCACTGATATGTTTTACCCGCTATAAGTCCGGTTACATTATAAAAGGTATCAACAGTTGTTGCTGAGATCCAGTTAATGACATCGAGTGCTGTATATTCAACACGGTACTGTACAAAAACCGGAGAGTTTGCAGCTTCCCAGTTTAAGGTAGCTGTTGTTGGTGCAATTGCTGTTGTATTTAAATTGTATGGATTATTACAGCCTGATAATTCATCATTGGAAAAGAAGACACTGGATGTGAAGGCGGAACTGGAGGCACAATTTGCCCTTACCTGCCATTCGTAATTGCCGGGAAATAATCCCGTGGCATTATATTCATTTGTTGTAGAACTTACGGTATTCCACCCCGTATCGGCACGGCTCACCACATCAGTACTGTTCTGTAAAAAAAGCCTGAACCGTCCATGCGTTGTGTCGCCCTGGGCACTGCCGATTGTAAACCCAATAGAGTTTATATTCATGCCGCTAGTGATACCCGAGCTGTTCATTTCAGCGGGGGTAACCAGATAAAACCCACGCTGGTAACGCAATGCGCCTTGCGGACTGGTTTTATTGGAGTAAGATGCATTATTGGGTAATACGGTTGTTGACTGGCCATTTGCATACGCACCTGTTAACAATATAAAACACAGCAATAAAAAAGATCTTACTTTATTTGATACCTCATGGCAAAATAGATTGATCATAATAGTATAATTTAATTCTGGCCCCGCAAAACGGGGAGAATATTTCTTGATCTTATTTAGTTGTGTTCATAGCTCCGCTGTTTATCTCTTTATGTGTATGCAAACCTTTTTTGAAAGTAAGTTTGATCTGGTTCATGATCACATCTTTGTATCCTGCATCTGTATTGATCTTTTTCCAGAAAGGATGCGTGTTTACATCACCACCTTTTTCAACAAATAATCGCTGTGCCATTTCAAGCATGGTGCTGGTCTGCGCTGTTGTGATTTCGAAATACACAACAGTAGTTGCATCCTGCTTTACGATCTCTACCTTATGGTCTGCATGTGTATCGGGAGCAAAAATGGCAACTGGTGTTTTGGAGGCAGGTACATCTTTAATGCCGGCTGCTTCTTTAAAGCCCGGGATTAATTTTGCAAGAATATTATTTGTTTCGCTGATCTGTCCTTTTAATGCATCGATCTCTTTATGCTGATCTGCAACCACTTTGCTGATATCACCTGTGTTTAGTCCAATGGCTACATTCACCACATTATGTCCTTCACCTGCAGCAGATGACCATGCCATACCAACGATGTTTGTATAATCTGCGGGCTTCATTTTATTGGGAGCAACCGCCTTACCAAATCCGTTATTGAAACCTGAAGGAAGAATATAATCACCGGCATTAACCTTTCCTACTACATGCACAGGAACCTGGCCCATGAAGGCAACTTTTTCGTATCCTGCTTCCTTGCCTGCTTCAGGCATATTACCTAAAACGATCGGCTTTGTAGAAATAACAAAAAGTTTATCAACTCCTGATGAAGTAAGGGAGATCTGGCCGTTCTTCATACCTACAATAAAACCGGGTTTGAAGTTCTCAGAAGTATTTGCCTTAGGCAGCCACTCTGCATAGTCACCACTTCCCGACTGGTAAGTAACACCCACATTTGCAAGTGCATTTGAAGTGAAGTAATTTCTTTGCGTGATTGCAGCATCTAAACCGATAGCTACGGATATTTCATTGGCAATTGCTGTTGCCAGGTTGATACCTGCAGCAATGATCAGAGAAGGTACCGGTGCAGTTACGCAAACGCCTAATCCTACACAGGCTGTAGAAGAGCTTGCAGCACCTACAAGTTCAACCCCAGCCATGATAATGCCTATTCCTCCTGTAACCACATCAATGGTAGCAAGGGATACAGCCAGGTCAAGTCCTGCTTTCTCTACGATATAATCATCATTACTAAGAAGCTGTCCGGGAGTTTCACCTTCAATGCGGCCAACTATAGTAGAACCGCCTTGCTTATAGAATGTAACAAAATTATTTGCGGTACCCGGTGTTGCATTAGCAACTTCGATGCTGATACCGTTTGCATCAGTACTGTTTTTAAATTTCGCTATATAAGAAGAGGCGGCATTAACATTAAGTGTACCATTCAATGTGGTGATACCTGCTGTGGTCATGTTGCCACCTATGTTCACATTCTTACCAATACCAGCGCCACCTGCAAGCACAAGAGCACCATCGTTTACAGTATTTGATTGAGTAACATTCGTTATAGAAGTTATTCCGGTAACACCTAAAGTGCTTCCAAAAAGTACGCCGCCGCCAACATTCAGGCGCTTGCCTATTCCTACTCCACCATAAGGAATCATGAGTGCACCCGTTGATGTACTCACAGATTCCGAAGCATCAGTAATGGTAACTGCACCGCCAAAAGCTGCCGGGCCGCCAAACTTGGCAATGCCGCCTATGTACAGGTTCTTGGCAATATACGCTCCGCCACCTACCTGTAAAGCGCCTGTCGGTGATGCACCGGAAGTATCAGTTTGGTGATCAGATAATATTTTTATTTTTTCATAAAAGCTTGCATCCTTATCAACACGTAATGTTCCGGTAAGATAAGTTGGGCTCATATTATTTACATTTAATCCACTGTTGAGATCAGTGATACCATCAACCCTTAATGTTCCGGTAAGTTTTGTAGGACTTGCATTGTTTACATTCAATGCACTGTTTAGATCTGTGATCCCATCAACATTTAAAGAACTGTTGAGATCGGTCTCTTTATCTACCGTTAATATACCTGATAATAATGTTGGGCTAAACCTGTCAACAGTGAATGCCCCGTAATTGATCGTAGATCCACCAAGCCTGTTCAAAAATGCGCTTGAATCAACCGTAAGGTTGGCTCCAATACGCAGGCTTCTTCTTATAAAAATATCGCCATTTGCATAAATGCGTAATCTCTCCAGGTTATTGGTTACCATCACCAGGTCAACAGAATCGGTAGTACCCAGTTTATCTTCATTAGGATTACTTTCCCTGTTTCCAAAAAGTAGCCAGGCCTGTGCAGGGTTGCCAGCACCGGCTGCGTTATTTCCTGTTACTTTATCTGCAGTTAATGCATGGTATGCATAAGGCACTGCAAGTAATTTGCTGTTACTGATAACAGCAAAATCAGACTGCCCTTTACTTTTGATGGACACTTCCATCCATATATTCTCTAAGCTCCATGGAATATTTTCATAAACACCATTTCCTTTATTACCCTTGCCAATCACCAGGCTAAAAACGCCTGCAGGGCTTGTAACCACATCATGCGTCTCGTTATAGTATTCAAATTTTCCATTGGCTTGCATACTGAACAATACAACTTTAAGTGCTATGGGCTGGTTAACCAGTATCTCAGCTTTAGCATTCCGGGCAACTGCCTGGTAATTCATCCCTTCGGGATTGTTTTGAGCAAATAACATAGTACTAAACAGGCTTGACATGGCCAGTAACAGCATTACTTTTTTCATGTTGATGGTTTTATTAATAATAAAAATTGCTTGGTTTATTTAAAATAATAACAGCTCATTAATCATAATGAGTTGATGACATATTTAAATTGGGGGAATACTAAAAGCTTACGTCAGTATTTTGGTAACAAAGGATAAAAAAAATTGTGTGGGATTAAATAAGATTGGAAGCAGTAGTAACCTAAACAGGGCGCCAAGGTAGTTATAAATTTCATAAAAGCAACCTGTTTTCGATATTAATTTTAAGTTACTGCATTTTAACTGAATGGGTTAGCCGAAATAGCCAAAAAAAACAAGCCGGCAAAAAGCCGGCTTGTTAGGAGATCGTATATTTTAATCGCTATTCCACCCCGAGGCCCCAATCCTTTCCTTTATCTGTTGCCGGTAAACCATCTTTTATCCATCTGGCAGGCTTGGCATCTTTTAAATAATAATCAAAGAACTGGCTAAGCCTTACCGAAAGGTCCTTACGGTTCTTGCGCTCAACCAGATTATGATCTTCGCCATTATATTGCAGCAACCATACTTTTTTATTAAGCCGGCGCAGGGCAGTAAAAAATTCTATACCCTGGTACCAGGGAACTGCACCATCTGCGTCATTGTGCATCATCACTAATGGAGTATTTACTTTATCTGCAGCAAATAAGGGTGAATTCTTTAAATACAGGTCAGGTCTTTGCCAAAGCGTGGCACCAATACGGCTCTGCGTTTTTTCATATTGAAACTGGCGGTTTAAACCTGTACCCCACCGGATACCACCATAAGCACTGGTCATATTACTAACAGGTGCACCTGCCCAAGCAGCACGAAATATATTGGTTTTGGTAACCAGGTAAGCGATCTGGTAACCGCCCCAGCTTTGTCCCTGCAATGCCATACGGGTACTGTCGACCCAGGGCATTTTAGAAAGATATTTTGCAGCACTTACCACGCTGTTATATGCACTTTGCCCCGGTTCTCCATCTTTGTAATATATATTCGGATCAAACACCAGGTAGCCATTGCTTACAAAATATGCAATGTTTACGGTTGAAGCACTGGGAGCGGGCCCCCGGTAGCCATATAATCCATCAGAATTACGCTCGTAAAAATAAAATATAACTGGGTATTTTTTCTTTGGATCAAAATCCTCGGGTTTGAATAATAATCCCTCGCTCATCTTACCATCAAACATTTTCCATTTTACCAACTCCACTGTTAACCAGTTATAATCTTTTTGTTGGGCAGCGATATCAGTAAGCTGTGTAAGCATTTTAAGATCGCCTGTCGTATACATTTCGCTTTTACTGATGTTGGAGCGTGGTACAATATACTGCTCCGCATTTTTTGCTTTTACCGGATTTCCAAAACTGTGAGGGCCATCCGTAAGCAGAACAGGGTCGGAAACTTCATTTACTTTTTTAGTATAGAAGCCAGCGTATTTGCTCGTTTTGTTAAATGACCGCAGGAGAATATTTTCATCAGCATTAATAAAACGTTTTTCCCTGTCGAGGTTTATATAGTTGAATTCTACCTTATTCTTTTTTCCAAAACCATTGGATATATTTTTGGGCTGTTCTATGCCGTTAGGATCTACCTGCCAGATATCGTATACATCTTTTAATAAAAAATATTGATCGTTGGCAGTCCAGCCGGCATTACCCATTGCTCTGGGATAATCGGGTACGTCGTTCTCTACATCATACAATGGCTCTTTGATCTTATCACTGATGTTCTTTATTACTCCATTCGTGCTGTTCCAGGTATAATAAGTTTTTGAATCGGGCTCGTACCAGTAAACATATTTACCGCCCGGCGATGCAGAAAAATTTCCTAGAGAATTGGCTTTGATTAGTCGTTTGCTTCCGTCATTGGTATTAATGGCGTGAGCATTAGTTCTGGTTCTTCCCTCCCACTGCATCGTTATACGGTTACCTTTAGTATTTTCAGAGAGTACCCAGTCTGCATTGCCCTCATCAACCAGGGTTATATCATCGGCGTCCAATGTACCCAGTTGTAATATTTTATCATCACTAGGTTTTACCACAGCCATATAACTCCGCTTCAGTTCATTAGTTAAATTCTTAAGCTGCATGGGCTGTAAATAATCATCATTATAATGCCATACATCCAGGCGGGCCAGCTCAAAATCTACGAGGTTGGTATCTTTTGCAGGGGCAATAGGTGTAGTACCAAAAAATAATTTGCGGCCATCCTTACTGAATTTTATGGCGGCATTTTCGCTCACTGTAAAACCAAGCTGCATACCAACTGTATTTTTTTCTGCCAGTAACTTTGCACTGTCCTGGCCGGCTGTGTAATACCAAAGTTTATAAAATTTTTGAAGTGCCTTGGTGCTGCTGTCTCTTTCTGCAACATAAGCAAGTTGCTTTCCTTCTTCGTCAAAACTGAAATTCTTTACATCATTCAACCTCCGCATTACGGTGTCGGTTTTTTCGGTTGACAGGTTGTATAATAAAACATAGGCTATGCTATTGCTATCCTTTGCAGCTTTTGTTGTTCTCATTACCAGCTTCGTGCCCTTTTTATCAAATGCAAAATCACTAACCAGTTTAAAGATTTTGTCTTTTCCTTTGTTTATGCTTCTTACAACCAGGTCGGTTCCTTCGATTGCTCCCCCAGCGCCCGGGGCTTCATCTCCTTCCGCATCAATCATCAGTTCATTTTGCTCCGCCATTTCATCCTTACCTCTTTTAATAATTTCTTTAGCAGCTTTATTAGCCGCAACTATCACTTCTTCCTTAGTAAGATTGCCTTGTACCTGGTTAACGGATTGACGGATGATTGAATCCGCAATTTTTACCAGCATATCTACATTTAGCTTTACAGAATCAACAACTCCTTTTTTGGTTTTCTTTGTAGTATCAGGCAAGGCCCTTTCCATCTGGTAGGCAACAACGCCAAAGCCTTTCTCAGGAGTTTTAAAACTTTTCACCCTCGCAAATTTCAATACATCATCTTTACCCAGTTCAATAATACCGATTGAATCTTTGGTCATGTCATCGGCCTTTTTCTTTTTGATCTTATCCTGGCGGGTTTCTTTAAATATGGGTTTTATTTTAAAAACAACATAGCGGCTGTCTTCGGTGATCACCGCGTTATATCCACGTGGAATCACCTTTTTACTTTGTGATGATAAACCTGCCTGTCCGGTAGGCAGGTGCTGAATGATCAATTCTCCATCCCCTTCCTGCGGGTTGATGGCATACACTGCATAAATACCATCATTACTGATCATTCTTTCCCCAACGGTTTTCCAGCCATCGTAAACCGAATGGTCCAATGGTTTTTTTGTTTGAGCACAAATGCCAATGCTGATCAACAGCAATACCGGGAGAAATATTTTCGTCATAAAAGTTAATTTGTTCCGATAAAGTTATTGGAATTGAGGGAAAGTATTTCAGCCGCTTATCAATCTTTAAAAAAGCGCTGTATTAAAAAGTTTTGTTACCTGTTTAATTTGCCGGGAAGACAGGAAGATGGAAAATAAAAACATCCATGTATAAATACGACTTAGTGTCTTACCGGCAACTAATCTTCTAAAAATCCCCATTCTTGTCGAAGATTATCAAGCTTACTGCCTTCAAGTTTTACCGCATGGTAATGCCCGGCATTTTCTTTTTGCCGGTAGGCCTCATACAAACTAACCGCACAGGCCACAGAAATATTCAATGATTTTATTATACCAACCTGCGGTATGATAAAATTTCCGTCCGCCATGGCAATGATCTCTTCACTTACACCGCTGTGCTCGTTCCCAAACACCAATACCACAGGCTCGGTTAAATTCAACTCATGGAGTCCTACAGCATCAGTACTTAAATGCGTAGTGTATATTTTTTTATAATGTTTTCTCAACTCTGCAAAACATGCATTTGCATCAGTAAACTGGTGAATGGTAAGCCATTTAGCAGCACTGGATGAACTCTTGGCTCCCCATTTTTTATGCGGCGGTATCTTTGTATTTAAAATGTAAATATCCTGAATGCCTACTGCGTCACAGGTTCTCATCACCGCTGATATATTATGCGGATCAAAAACATTTTCCAGTAATATAGTGAGATCGGGTTGGCGTTTGTTTAAAACTGATGTAAGGCGGTCATTTCTTTCGGGAGTCATGTGTGCAATTTAAGCCAGAATAGTTTGCCTCCGGTAAAAAGGGATTGCCACAGAGACACAGAAGCACAGAATTGAAGCTGTATTTTTCTGTGTCTCCGTGCCTCTGTGGCAATATCAAAATTCCTGAAGGAGATATTATTTTTTTGGGTTACTTAGCTCTGTGGCAAAATATATTCCCGAAGGGAATAAAAAGAATATTTTTGTTGCACAACCAATTCATTTGAGTAAAACGATCCTATTAATAACACCTCCATTCACACAGCTTAATACGCCTTACCCGGCTACCGCTTACCTGAAAGGTTTTTTAAATACAAAAAAAATCCACTCTTTCCAGGCCGACCTGGGTATTGAAGTTACCGTGGCTTTATTTTCAAAAACAGGTTTGCATGATCTGTTCTCTGAGATCAATAAACAGGAAAAAGAACATTCACCCAATGCAGCAAGAATAATTGCGCTGCAGGATGACTATATAAATACCATTGATGCAGTGATATTGTTCCTGCAGGGTAAAAGCGCTACCCTTGCTCACTTAATTTGTAAAAGAGATTTTTTGCCCGAAGCTTCACGCTTTGCACAACTGGATGATCTGAAATGGGCCTTTGGCAGCATGGGCACACAGGATAAGGCCAAACATATTGCCACCATGTACCTGGAAGATCTTTCCGATCTCATTAAAGAAACGGTTGATGAACATTTTGGCTTCAGCCGGTATGCAGAAAGATTGGGCAGGAGTGCAAATAGTTTTGATGAACTGTACAAGGCACTGCAGCAACCGTTAACTTATCTTGATAAAATACTCATTGATATTGTACAAAAAAAGATGGAGGCTGTTCAACCCGAACTGGTTGCTATTTCTGTTCCTTTTCCCGGCAACCTATATACCTCACTTCGTTGCGGACAATGGATAAAGCAAAATTATACATCAGTTAAAGTAGCCATGGGCGGCGGTTTCGCCAATACCGAATTACGATCTTTAGCTGATGCAAGGGTTTTTGAATTCTATGATTTTATTACACTGGATGATGGTGAAGCTCCCCTGGAAATTTTATGGCAACAGCTCCAGGGTGAAAAAACCAGGGAAGAATTGAAACGAACTTTTACTTTGATAGAGGGCAAAGTAACCTATATCAACAACTCAGCCTGCACGGATTATAAACAGGGCCAGGTAGGCACACCCGATTACAGCGATTTTTATTTAGACAAGTATATCTCTGCAATAGAAGTGATCAATCCTATGCACAGTTTATGGAGCGATGGCCGCTGGAACAAACTCACTATGGCCCATGGCTGCTACTGGGGTAAATGTACCTTCTGCGATATTTCGCTGGATTATATAAAAAATTACGAGCCCATCACAGCATCACTGCTTTGCGACCGCATAGAAGAAATGATCGCACAAACAGGACAGAACGGTTTTCATTTTGTGGATGAAGCTGCACCACCTGCTTTAATGCGTGCATTGGCCATCGAGATCATCCGCAGGAAAATAATCGTAAGCTGGTGGGCCAATATCCGTTTTGAAAAAAGTTTTACAAGAGATCTTTGCATCTTATTAAAAGCATCAGGTTGCATTGCTGTTTCAGGCGGGCTGGAAGTGGCATCAGACAGGTTATTGGCATTGATAGATAAAGGCATTACCGTAGCACAGGTTGCAAAAGTAAATAAACATTTTACCGAAGCAGGCATCATGGTGCATGCTTACCTGATGTATGGCTTTCCAACACAAACAGCACAGGAAACTATCGACTCCCTGGAAATGGTGAGACAGCTTTTTGAAGCCGGCATTTTACAATCTGCTTTTTGGCATTTGTTTACCATGACGGCACACAGCCCGGTAGGCCTGTATCCTGAAAGATTTCAAGTTCAAAAAGTAACAGATGCTGTTGGAACATTTGCCAACAATGATATTGAACATATTGACCCCACGGGCGCTGATCATGAAAGCTTCAGTTTCGGTTTAAAAAAATCTTTGCTCAATTATATGCATGGCGCCTACTTTGATCATCCTTTGCAAAAATGGTTTGATCAGAAAGTACCCCGTACAACTGTTGCACCGGATTATATTATAAAAGCCATTGAAGAAGTTGAGATCACTAACTCAAACCCCGCAACCAAAGTTATATGGCTTGGCAAGCAGCCCAAAACTGAGACTGTCATTAAAAGTAAAAAAGGCAACCAGTGGGAATTGTTATCATTGAGCTTTGAAACAAAAAGAGAAACCCTCAATATTAAAGTAGATAAAACACAGGGAGAATGGCTTGCTAATATTTTACAACTGCTGTCCATATCAAATCCAAAGACCCTTACCCTGCAGGATGTAAAAGCTGATTATGAAAATGCCGACCTGGAAGACTTTGAATTATTCTGGGATAATAAGCCGGTGAATACCTTGTACAAGGCTGGATTGCTGCAATTGTAATCTTATACCATCATGCTGCATAGATAAGCTTACCTTCCCCAATCAATTCCCCCTTTACCCTAAGCCTAGCATACAAAGCAGTAACTTTAGCATGGACAATAATGGCGTAAAAAAATAATAATGTCGGTATTCTATCAGCTTAACAAAGAAGAGGTCTTAGATCAGCTCAAAACATCCCTTTCAGGTTTGAACAATGAAGTTGTGCCATCGCTGCAAAAAGAATTTGGAAAAAATGCTTTACAGGAAACAAAGCGAAGAAGCAAATTATCCATACTGCTTGCACAATTTGCTGATGTAATGATCTTGATATTGATCATTGCTGCTATCATTTCATTTATTGTGGGGGAGCATACAGATGCTTATGTAATTCTTGCTATCATTATTGGAAATGCATGGATGGGATATTCGCAGGAGCATAATGCAGAAGAATCGGTGAGGCTGTTACAAAAAATGTCGGCGCAGTTTGCATTAGTACTTCGGAATAATAATCCTTCCAAAATTGAAGCAGGTGAACTTGTACCTGGTGATATCATTGAATTAGCAGCAGGTGATATTGTTCCTGCAGATGCAAGGTTGATTGAGGTTAGTTCTTTTAAAACAGATGAGGCATCGCTGACCGGAGAAAGTCATTCTATTGAAAAGAAAACAGAAGCGATAAAAGATCTTAGCCTGGTTCCCGGAGATCAGCATAATATGATTTTTAAAGGAACCATCGTGAGTAATGGTTCTGCAAAAGCTGTGGTAACAACCATCGGCATGAATACAGAAATTGGGAAAATTGCCCGCCTGTTGGAAGTTGGAATTCAAAAAACGCCCCTCCAGAAACGGCTTGCAGTATTCAGTAAGCAGTTAGCGGTGGTTGTTATATTGATTTGTCTTTTGGTGTTTGGATTTGGATTGTGGCGTGGCGAGCCTCCTTTCCAGATGTTTCTTACAGCGTTATCATTAGCAGTAGCAGCATTGCCGGAAGCACTTCCTGCAGTAATAATCATAGCGCTTGCCCGGGGTGCCAATAGAATGGTTAAACAAAAAGCCTTAATACGAAAGCTGCCTGCTGTGGAAACCTTAGGTTCTGTTACTTATATATGTAGCGACAAAACTGGTACACTCACCCAAAATATAATGACGGTAGAAAAAATGCAGGCGGCAGAAGGGAAAGAAGATTTATTGAGCCATGCCATGATCTTAAATAATGAAGTGAGGTTTGCGGAAGATGGATTGCTGGGAGATTCAACAGAAACCGCATTGGTGGATCATGCGGTAGAAAAGGGCCATTCAAAACCAGCATCAGATAAAGAATTTCCGCTTGTATTGAAACTGCCTTTTGATTCCGAAAGAATGCGGATGAGTACTTTACACCGGTACGAAGACAAATGGCTCTTATTTGTGAAGGGTGCTCCCGGAAAAATGACGGAAGTATTGAGTGAAAAGTATAAAGACAAGATCGCAGGATGGCTGGATACAAACAAAGCATGGGCGGCCGAAGGCTTGAGGGTGCTGTTTTTTGCATACAAGATATTTGATAAAGATCCTGGTGAAATAAAAGCAGATGCTGAGAGCGGTCTGGATTTTTTGGGCATGGCAGCTATGATAGATCCGCCCAGAGAAGAAGTAATAGAAGCCATCAAACAATGCAAGACAGCAGGCATCAAATCAGTAATGATAACCGGTGACCAGGCGCTAACTGCTACGGCGATCGCCGAGCGCCTGGGAATGATCGAAGCAGGACACCAGGGAGTAAAAACAGGATCTGATCTTGAAAAGCTTTCAAAAGAAGACTTTGCCAATGAAGTAAAGAACACGATCGTATATGCAAGGGTATCCCCTGAACAAAAATTGAATATTGTAAAAGCCTTACAAAGTAATGGTGAATTTGTAGCCATGACAGGAGATGGAGTTAATGATGCGCCATCATTGAAACAGGCAGATATTGGTGTGGCGATGGGAATAACGGGTACGGACGTATCGAAAGAAGCGGCAGATATGATATTGCTTGATGACAATTTTGCAACCATTGTTAAAGCAGTGCGTGAAGGCAGAAGAATTTATGAGAATATCCGGAAATTCATACTGTATGTGCTATCCTGTAACCTCGGTGAAATATTAACTATTTTCTTAGCCCCCATTGTTGGGTTTGCTATTCCTTTGCTACCCATCCATATTCTTTGGATAAACCTGGTAACTGATGGCTTACCAGGACTTGCCCTTGTAGCAGAACCGGCAGAGAAAGATATCATGAACCGTTCTCCACGCCCTCCCAAAGAAAATTTATTCGCAGGTGGATTGATCCCCCGTATATTACTGACAGGCGCCATAATGGCCATAGCAGCCATCTTTATGCAATGGTGGGCAATGCAACGTGGATATGATGTAAGGACACAGCAAACAGCCGTATTCACAACACTTTGTTTTGTGCAACTGGGTAATGCACTTTCTGTGCGTTCATTTTATCATTCGATGTTCTCTTCCAGGATATTTGCTAATCGGGGTATGTGGGGAGCAATTGGGCTTACAGTGATGCTTCAACTTTTAATTGTGTATATACCTTTTTTACAAACCATTTTTAAAACAACATCCTTAAACCTGGAGGTTATGGGCTTTACGCTTTTTGTAACGCTTGCTTCTGTGCTATGTATCGAGTTTGTAAAGTACATCAATAAAAGAAAATATTTTAAAAAGTGAAATAGCGGTCATTCAACTTTGCAGGCCGGAAAATTTTTGGATTATCCTGGGATATTAAGCCGGCGAATACATTGTATACGACAGGATTGCTGCAGTTATGATTTAGCCGGTAAAACGGGAAGGTGACAAGTAAATTATTAAACGCCTTTCTGTCTTACCGTCTAAGTGATTTTATTCTCTTGCGCTAATATCATTTTTTGTACTTTACAGTAAAATATCAAGACCAAAAATGAGAACAGAACTAAAAAAAGAAGAAAAGAAACTCTTAATAACAAGGCAGCATTGGATAAAACTGGTGTTGCCTTTTTTTGCCTGGATATTGCTTACCGTTGTTTTACTATGGTGGTTGGACAGCACTTTAACCGTATGGATTATTATTGGAGTTACTGCATTGTATCCCCTGCTGGAGTATATTAACTGGCGGCACAACCTCTGGTGTGTTACCAATTTAAGGGTAATTGATGAGACCGGTTTTATTACCCGCTACTCCAAAGAGAGCCCACTTGATAAAATAAATAATGTGGAGTACGATCAAAGTATCATGGGCCGCATTTTTGGTTTTGGTAATGTTGATATACAGACCGCTGCCGAAATGGGCGAAACAAAATACAATCTTATACATCATCCCAAACAATTAAAAGATACCATCACACAGGCACAGGAAGAATATAAAAAATTACAGATCAGCCACCAGGCCGACCAGCTTGCCGAAGCCATAGCACGTACCAATATTACTGCAAGGCCCTCGCAACTTACAATAGCAGATGAGCTGGATAAATTATTTGTACTGCTGCAGAAGGGCGCAATTACACAGGAAGAATATGTGGCGCAGAAAAATAAGTTGATGGGGAGTTAAAATGATCTTGTACATTTTTGCTTTGATAAACTAGAACAAATTGCACGGGGAGTTGAGTATATTTATGAGTTGGCTGCAACCGTAACGGACAGCCCCTAAATTGAGGGCAAAAAAAATCAAACTGAAAAAATTATGCTTACGGACATTAATCCAAAACTACCAATGCGTGACAAATCTGTTACCAGGGAGTTTTACATAAACAAATTGGGTTTTCAGCAATTTGGAAATGAATATGATGGATATTTAATGATTCAGAAAGACAACATTCAAATCCACTTTTTTGAATTTAAAGAGCTTGAGCCTAAGGAAAATTACGGGCAAGTTTATATCCGAACAGATGATATTGATAACCTTTATGATTCAATGTTGGAGCAGGGCTTAAGCATACATCCGGCTGGAGATTTGCAAATAAAGCCGTGGGGACAAAAAGAATTTTCCATGCTTGACCCTGACAATAATTTACTGACTTTCGGCCAAAGTTTATAAAACGGTAGCATCTACCAATGCATTGGCAAAATACGGGCGGACATTAATATTCTCGGACTTCGCCAATGCTGGACGTGGGCATACACAACATTAATCAACCAGTAAACTAAATAAAATGAAAAAGATAATTGCTCTGTACCTATTATGTTTAATTCTAAGCATTTCAGCATCCAGCCAAAATTTAAACAAGACACTATTAACCGGCATATGGACAGAAAAAGACAATGGAATAACCCAAATTAAATGGATATTTAATTCAAATGGTGCTTTTAATTTAATTGCTTTTTGGAATAATCCTGTTCAAGTTGGCGGCGCATATCGGGTAGGTAAATTTAAGCTTGACGAAAGTAAAAACTCATTTACGATTACATTTGAAAGCAATTTTATTGCCACAAATAATTCGGGAGAAACAAATGCCAATTCGGAAATAAAAGAGTGGCAGGTAAAATCAATTTCGGAAAACGAGATGTTAATTACAAGACCTCCTGGTGCTGACTACGAGAAAAAATTACCAAATTTTAATGGCAGCAACATAGAAATTCGTTTAAAGAAAACAAGCCAACCATTTTAAGGCCTCAACGAATCTTTGCCGTTGTTGGTGTTCGTGCATTAGCCTAGCAGCATGGCAATCACCAACAACCAGCAGGGTACTAAAAAAATTAATAAAAAACAGCAGGCTATGTTGTTGGTGACTGATTCATCACATATCATCCGCAAAAACGCTAACAACGCTTTAAAGAATATGAAAGTGCTAAACATTCATCACAGGGAAATAAACCAACCAAAAAGTGAAGTTGCCAAGCTATTTAAAACATTGGCAACTGAAAATGATTTAATGTTGGCGACAGATAAATGGCCGCCAATGAAATTAGACAAAGGTTTTCAAATTGGTTCAAAAGGCGGACACGGTCCGATAAAATATTTTGTTACGGATTACCAAAAAGATAATTCAATTAAATTTCAGTTTGATTTAACAGGATTTAATGGATTTCATAAATTTGAACTTTTTGAATTAGACCAGAATACAACACAACTGAAACATACCATTGATATGGCGACCACTGGTTCTGCAACATTTAAGTGGGCTTTGGCTATCCGCTATTTGCACGACGCTTATATTGAAGACGCATTTAACAACGTGGAAAACCATTTTACAAAGTACAAAAAAAGTAGCGAATGGAGTTGGTGGGTAAAGACATTAAGAAAAATAATGAAAAGAAAGCGAAAATAAAAACGAATGCACAATTTTTTCAAGCAACGTCTCTCCTAAATTCTGTGTGTTAGCCGGGCAAGTTTCGTCTGTTAGCGTTTTTTAAATACCGCAACGTCCCCGTTTACACTCAAGCCATGAGAAAGACGTGGCTAAAAAAATACTATCTTTTCACATTCGTATTTTTATATTGTATTGAACTTTAGTCTTATGTTGATTTCTGATAGTTTAGACCCTTATGCCAGCCAAATAGAATTAACTATGAATGTTGTAAAGCAAAAAATTTCATCTGAATATTCGGCCCGGAATAAAATAAAATTAATTCGCGGAGGAAAAGAATATTTTGATTTGCTTTTGCATTTAATTAATAATGCCACTGAAAGCATTCACCTCCAAACTTATATTTATGATGATGATGAAACGGGACGGCTGATTGCTGATGCGTTAAAGGCTGCTGCCAAAAGAAATATATCAGTTTATTTATTAGCCGATGGCTATGCTTCGCAGATAATGTCTCAAAATTTTATTGATGAGCTGAGAAAATCCGGTATTCATTTTCGTTTTTTTGAACCCTTCTTTAAAAGCCAACATTTTTATTTTGGCAGAAGGATGCACCATAAAGTATTTGTGGCAGATTCAAAATTTGCTGTTGTGGGAGGTATAAATATTGCCAACCGCTACAATGATATGCCAGGAAACCCTGCCTGGCTTGATTATTCGCTGTATACTGAAGGAGAAGTTGCCGGAGATCTTTGTGTGCTTTGCTGGAAAACCTGGAACAGCTTTCCTGTAAAGATGGGCATTACTCCCTGCGAAGA
>JAYUYX010000116.1:0-12874 GCA_043752205.1 Chitinophagaceae bacterium | reverse complement strand
CCATTCATAGCATTTGTTACAGGATTAACGGTAAGGATTGCAGTAGTAACGCCTGAATAAGGAGTACCGTTTACAAGGTTGGTCCATGGACCGCCACAACCTGTGGTACTTACCTGCCATTGGTAGGTAAGGTTTGTTCCTGTACCTGCAACTGTAAAGGTTGCTGATGTTCCATCGCAATTTGCACGACTTGCAGGTTGTGTTGTAACTGTTGGACGCTTATTAACTGTAATTAATATTGAAGCCTGTCTTGTACAACCACCAGGTGTAGTTGCAGTAACAGTATAAGTTGTTGTATTCATTGGTGATGCTGCAACTGGATTTGAAGTTGTAGAACTTAAACCGGCAGCTGGGCTCCATAAGAAGGTATAACCTCCAGGTAATGGACCTCCGTCGGCAAGCGATGAACCAATGATAGAGAAAAAATTATTGCGGCCAGGACCACCTACACCACAACCTGTTGCTCCATAGCCCCAAGAAGTACAAGGTGTAGCAAAGCCACCACCCGGATTCTGCCAGGCATATTGGTTACCAATATTGGTAGTTCCAAAATTACCCCAGAACCATTGACCACCAGTAGCAAAACTCATATTAACCTGCAGAGATACCCAATATGTACCGCCAGCCAGATTAACAGATGAAGGTAAGGTTACTGTATAGTTACCACCTGTGCGTACAAAACTGGCAACATTATTAAATGTTGCTATTGCTGCACCAGGTAAGTTAGATCCTGAATTAGCATAGAAGAAAACATTCACTGATGTAGGATTACCTGTACCTATTCCGTTAGCAGTTATTTGGGTAACCGTCCAGTTTGTTCCTGCAGGTATTGTAAAGTCATCTGCCCCCTGTGAATTAAAGGCTGTATTAGCCGGCTCAAACACCTGGGATGGTGAACCATTCGATGGTACGCCTGTACCCTGCGTATAAAGTGTCCCGATTGGACTTGAAGTGCCAAGACGTACTGTTAATAATGTAGGATCTCCTTCACATATTGTTGTACCAGGATCTGCTACTATTACAACTGCAGGATTTGGATTAACATTAACCGTTACTGAAGCAGGAGTAGGAGCACATGTAGTACTAGATAAAGTTGCTGTATACGTCCTGGTAATTGATGGCCTTGCATAAACCGTATTGGTAGCTGTACCTGTGTATGGTATTGTTGCAAGTGCATCAGTAAACAATTCCGTAACCGGGGCCCATATATGACCAGGGTTTCCAGGGTTAGCGCTGCTTGCTGTTAATTGCTGTATTATGCCCTGGCAAATAGTTGCTGTAGATGGGGTAATTGTACTGGGTAAGCAGGGAGGAAGAACACAGCTTCTATCTAAAGTAAATAGACCAGAATTAGTGCTAAACCCTGTAACTAATACAAAATAATTAGTGCCTACAGCAGAGGTGAAAGTTACCTGTGATTGTAAACCGCAAAAATCATCATTACCCGTTAAGCAAACCAAGGCGCCACAAGTACCAGTGAATACACCAATTTTTGTATCGTAAGATGATCCACAAAGACTTAACGTAGTAGAAAAACCATCTCCTGGGAATGTGTACCAAACACCAGGTGCGGTGCTTAAACCGGTAACACAAGTAGGTACAACATCCAAAGTTGCCCCAGAAGTTGAACCAACAATAGTTTGAGTACATGTAATAGGGACTGCGCTGGTACATACATCATTTGCCGGAGCCACACAGGTTCTGGTTAAAGTAAACGAACCGGTAGCTGTACTAAACCCTGTTACAAGTACATAATAAGTTGTACCGACTGTGGTAGCAAAAGTAACCTGTGATGACAATCCGCAAAAATCATCATTTCCTGTTACACAGGTTAACGCAGCACATGTACCCGTGAATACGCCAATTTTGGTGTCGTAGCCCGAGCCGCACATGCTTAATGTATTTGATGTCCCATTACCAACGAATGAATACCAAATACCGCCAGCAGTACTTAAAGTTGTTCCGCAGGTAGGAACTACATCAATTGCAGAACCAACTGTAGAGCCTGTAATAGTTTGTCCGCAATTAATATTAATTGCCCCTGTACAAAGTTCATTAGGTGCCGGTGGTGGGGCACAACTGGTACACTGAACAGTAGTAGTTCGACATGTATTCTGTGTACCACAGGCTGCATTACTACTCCAGTGTGCATAAAGAGTGCCCGTAAAAGTATTAGAAACTACAAGTGGGGTTGGCCCAAAAGCAACAACAGCACCACCAGGAGTACCGGAGCGTATCGTAATAAAATCTGTAGATACACTACTTGTAAAATTTAGTGTTTGTCCATTAACGGCACCATTGATAGTGGAATATTCTCCTGCAAAAGAACAGCCAGAGATTGTAACGATTGCGCCAGCAGGGCTAATAGTCGCAGTGCCGAATGCTGAAGTAAAGTTACATTGGCTCCATGCTGCCTGGCCCATCAAAAATAAGAAAGATAAAACTAGTAGGTAAATTTTCTTCATAAATTACAATTTAATAAAGTGTGGAAATCCATGTCATAAAAATAATGCGGGCAAGTTATCGAAAAATTAACAAAGTTTTATTTATTTTTTTTGTTTGTACAAATTAGATAAATATATTATGCGCCCTAAGAATTAAGTTGCGGGAATATTTTTAGCATTTTAACTTTGGGGGAAGAAGAGCCGCTATTTTTAATCCTATGTAAAAGACTTTTACAAAAGAATAAAAACACCATCCTCTCTTTCTTCGATGGAAAATGTTTTTAAAAAAAAACCTTCCCCGCTTGTATTTATACCGTTTACAGGATTAAATTTATAACGATGTAGCGGGCATACAACATTACCTGCGCCATCTATATAGCCATCGGCTAAAACTCCGCCGGCATGGGGACATTTTGCGCTACAGGCAAAAATTTTATTATTGGATCTTGCTATGCAAAAAAACTTTCCATGGAGTTCTATTTCTGCAAGACCGGCTGTTGAAAATTTAATTTCAGCAACGCTTTCAGCTATTTTATGCCAGGAACTGTTGGGGGCTAAAGACATGTTTTTATTTTAAAAAACGATCAGCATCTGAATTTAATTAATAAAAAAACTCCGCTTTGTATGGATAACGAATGCGGTACATTTCCCTTACTTCATTAAGGATGGTTTGGCGAAGGCCATCAAGATTGGTACGTTCAGTTGCTGAAACAAATACACAATTCCCTTTGGTATCATTTTGCCATCTTTGTTTCAGATCATCAAGGATATCTTTTTTAACTTCCGGCTGCAACCATTGATCAAATGCCTGCGCTTCATATTTATCCATCTTATTAAAAATGGTTATAACGGGCTTATCATTTGCCTTCAATTCGGCAAGTGTCTTATTCACTACCTGTAACTGGTCTTCGTATTGAGGATGAGAAATATCAACCACGTGTAATAATACATCGGCCTCACGTACTTCATCCAGCGTACTTTTAAAACTTTCCACCAGGTGGTGGGGTAGCTTACGAATAAATCCTACCGTATCACTGAGTAAAAAAGGAGTTTGCTCAAAAACAACTTTCCGGGTAGTGGTATCCAGGGTGGCAAATAATTTATTCTCAGCAAATACTTCACTTTTGCTTAAAATATTCATAAGCGTTGATTTACCTACGTTGGTGTACCCAACGAGTGCAACCCTTATAAATTCACCACGGTCTTTTCGTTGGGTAACGGATTGCTTGTCTATTTCGGCAAGCCGTTTACGAAGCAGGCCTATTTTATCTTTTACTATCCTCCTATCTGTTTCAATTTCCGTTTCACCCGGACCCCTTGTTCCTACACCACCGCCCTGGCGCTCAAGATGTTTCCACATTCCCTTAAGTCTTGGTAAAATGTATTGATATTGCGCCAGTTCTACCTGTGTTTTTGCCTGGGCTGTTTTAGCACGGCTTGCAAAAATATCAAGTATCAGGTCGCTACGATCAATTACCTTTACGTTAAGCTCTTTTTCTATATTTTGTATTTGTGATCCCGTGAGTTCATCATCAAATATTACCAGGCTAATATTGCCTTTCAGGAGGATATATTGTTTTATTTCTTCCAGCTTTCCTTTTCCAACAAATATTTTACTATCGGGGTGAGGCAATTTTTGGGTAAACCTTTTTACTGCAAAAGCCCCGGCAGTTTCTGCTAAAAAGGTAAGCTCATCCAGGTACTCATTAACCATGGGTTCGGTTTGTTCTTTATATATCAACCCTACCAGTATGGCCTGTTCTTCTTTCCTGATTATTTTTTTTGTTTCTATCAATGCTTGATCATCATTTAAGGGCTTTTGCCATGTATAAAAAACAATGCGTTCCGCATATAATCCGGAACGCATTGAAGGTATAAAATTTATTAGTTCTTTCCCGAAGCTATTCCGCTCATCCACTTCACCATTTCCGGGCATGATTTAAATTCATCATCCACAAGAATATAATAAGTAACTACTCTTTTATTAAACCACTGTTCCAGTACTTCATTCTTTTTTTGTTCCAGTGCTCTTTGAGAAATACGGTCATAATCATCTTTTAAATTCTCACGGTGCGGTTCTGTTCTTGTTTTTAAATAAACAAAGCGAACTCCTTTTTTCCCTCTTTCATCAACATATTCAACTGGCTGAGAGTATTGTCCTACTTTAAGATCTTTAAGCATTGCTACGAGGTCCTTATCCAGCTGATCAATGGTAACATAGGTACTTCCATCTCTACCCGTGATCTGTCCTGCTGTAAATTTACTTGCATCATCATCACTGTATCTGGCTACCGCTACTCCAAAATCCAGGGTTCCGGCAATTAATCTTGCCCGTACAGAATCCAATCTATAAATACCGTCTTTTATTTCATAAGAGGTTACCTGCGGGATAAGCAATAAATGTCTAACTGATGCATCATCTCCTGCACGGCTCACTAATTGCATAATATGATAACCAAATCTGGTTTTAAACGGATTAGAGACCTGGCCGGGCTTTAAGGTAAAAGCCTTACCTAACCAAATAGGATCTAACTCTTTTGAATACCTGTTAACTTCATAGAGGCCACCTGTTTCTTTGCTGCCGGGGTCCATAGTGTAAATACTTGCTATTGATGCAAAATCTTTTTTGCCTGATTCTATCTGTTCTTTAAATTCTTTCAATTGTTGAATAGCATATTCCTCTGCCTCCCGCTGCGCCTTTGGATAGGAAATGATCTGGCTGATCTCTACTTCGCTTTCATATAGAAACAAACTATCTTTTGGAATTTTTTCGTAAAACTCATTTACTTCTTTTGGAGTGATGCGTACATTTTCCACTACCTTATTACGCATGGCTCGTGCAAGCTCCTGGTCACGTATGGGTTCTCTGAAATCTTCCTTAAGCTGGTAGATGCTTTTGCCAGCAACTTTTTCAAGTTCGTCTTTGGAACCAAACTGACTAATAAATAATCGTAATTTGTTATCAATGATCGTTTCCACTTCTTCATCCGTAACCGGCAGTGAATCTTTTTCAGCCTGTAATACCAAAGCTTTAATACCCATGGCTTGTTCTAAAATCATACACCTCGCATTGGCAGGAACTTCAATATTCTGGCGCTGCATATCAATAATACTGTTATCAATATCAGTTTTTAAGATGACCTTGTCTCCAACAACAGCTACAATTTTATCAGCTATGATTCCCTTTGGCTGACTGGTTTGTGCAAAGGGAGTAGCAACAATACCCACAGCTGCAATAAAAAACAGTAAATACTTTTTCATCAAAATAATTTTAATCCCTGCTCAGATGGTGTTTTGGAGTTGAACAGTATCATCAAAAATAAACTACTGCTTTATAACCGTTGTTTAACCACAGTTCATTTAACAAAAGATTCAGAGAATGGTTAAAGCCAAGTTCCGATATATCCGTAGCTTTTATCGTATTATAAAGTACGCTTAACTTCAATTTCTTCAAATGCTTCCACTATATCGCCAACCTTTATATCGTTGTAATTCCTGATGGTTAAGCCGCACTCCATACTGGATGTAACTTCTTTTGCATCATCCTTAAAGCGTTTTAAGCTGCCCAATTCCCCAGTATAAATAACTATACCATCACGTATCAGGCGGATACGGTTATTCCTGGCCATTTTACCATCGAGTACAAAACAACCTGCAACACTGGCTTTATCAAATTTGTATACTTCCCTGATCTCTACATTACCAAGTATCTTTTCTTCAACGCTTGGTTCAAGCATACCTTCCATGGCGCTTTTGATTTCCTCAATAGCATTGTAAATAATGGAGTATAATTTGATCTGTATGGCTTCCTGCTCGGCTAATTTAGCAGCCTGCATAGAGGGCCTTACATTAAAGCCGATAATAATGGCATCAGATGCATTTGCAAGCGTTACATCACTTTCAGTAATGGCACCAACAGCTTTATGAATTACTTTAATTACAATTTCAGCAGTACTTAATTTTTGTAATGAGTCACTTAATGCTTCTACAGAACCATCCACGTCACCCTTAATAATTACATTCAGTTCTTTAAAGCTTCCCAATGCCAAACGACGACCTATCTCATCAAGCGTAATATGTTTTTTAGCACGCATTCCCTGTTCACGTAAAATCTGTCCACGTTTGTATGCATTTGACCGGGCGTCACTTTCGTTTGCATATACTTTAAATGTTTCACCTGCCTGTGGCGCACCGTTCAATCCTAAAATCAATACAGGCGTTGATGGGGGCGCTTTGTCTTCCCGCTGGTTGCGCTCATTATACATGGCTTTTATCTTGCCAAAATATTGGCCCGATACGATCATATCGCCGCCTTTTAATGTTCCGTTCTGTACCAGGATGGTTGCCACATACCCACGCCCTTTATCCAGGGTGGCCTCAATTACAGTACCACTTGCCTCCCGGTTTGGGTTAGCTTTTAATTCCAGTATATCTGTTTCCAATAATATTTTTTCCATTAACAGATCAATATTCTGCCCGCTCTTTGCACTTATTTCCTGGCTTTGGAATTTACCTCCCCAACTTTCCACCAATACATTCATACCAGAAAGCTGTTCTTTAATCTTTTCGGGATTGGCGCCATCCTTATCCATTTTATTAATAGCAAATATCATCGGCACATTAGCTGCCTGGGCATGAGAAATAGCTTCTCTTGTTTGAGGCATAACTGCATCATCTGCTGCCACAACAATTACTGCAATATCAGTAACCTTAGCACCACGTGCCCGCATGGCCGTAAATGCTTCGTGACCCGGAGTATCTAAAAAGGTAATATTCCTTCCGTCTTTTAACGTTACCTCATACGCACCAATGTGCTGTGTAATTCCACCAGCCTCACCCGCTATCACATTTGTATTACGGATATAATCCAGCAATGATGTTTTACCATGATCTACGTGACCCATGATGGTAACGATTGGCGCCCTTGGTTTCAGATCTTCCTCATTATCTTCATTGTCTTCCATATCCAGTTCACCGGCATCTTCCACACCGATGAATTCCACCTCAAAATTAAATTCACTAGCTACCAGTTCAATCACATCTGCTTCCAGCCGCTGGTTAATAGAAACCATTATACCAAGGCTCATACATTTGCTGATCACATCTGCAAAACTCACATCCATCAAACCTGCCAGCTCACTTACAGAAATATATTCTGTTACCTGCAGCTTGTTTCCTTCCTCACCACCAACTCCAGCCTGCTCAGCATGTTCGTCTCTTTTTGCTTTACGGTATTTTGCTTTTAAACTTTTTCCCCTGCCGCCTGCACCGGCAAGTTTGGCTTGTGTTTCTTTTAATTTATCCTGAATCTCTTTTGCATCAATTACTTTATCTTCTCTACGCCCGGTTCCTCCGGTTCCTGTAGTTGCACCACGGTTAAATCTTCCGCCTGCACCACTTCCTGCCCTGTTTGAAGCGCCAGTACCTGTTGTACTTCCACCAGGTCTCCTGTTTTGCGTTCCCGGGGCTCCGCCTTGTTGTTGTTGTGTTGCTGTACCAGGTTGTCCCGGCTTCTTTTCCATAGGAATGCGCTTACGCTTGCGCTTTTCGTCGTTTCCTCCTTTTTTAGGCCTGGTATCATTATCAACAGGTAACTCAATTTTACCCATGATCTTTGGGCCAGATAATTTTTTTGCCTTTATATTTTCTATAATTGGCGCATCGTCTTCTTTAACTTCCGGTACAGGCTTTGCTTCAACAACTGCTTTTGCTTCTACAACCTCCTCGGCTTTTTTGGCTGTTGGTGGTTCTGCTGCGGTATCACCGGTATTTTCCTTCCCGATTTCTTTTGTAACGGCTTTTTTTGTAGACTTTTTGGGCCTGGTAGAAGAGTCTATTTTATCCAGGTCTATTTTATCCAGCACTTTTGGTGTTTCCAGTGCAGGAGCTTTAACCTTTGTTAAGCCATTTGTTGGCTCTGGCTCTTTTATTTCTTCTTTAGGTTGAACTATTTCAATTTCTTTTACCGGTTCTTTTATCTCTGGTTCCGGAGCAACCACTTCTGCAGGCTTTTCTTCCTCTGCAATTTTTGCCTTTGGTTTCGTTTCTTTTTTATTAAAGGAAAGATCCTGCTCATCTTTTTTCTTCTTAGGCTCGTTCGCACTTGCGCCCTTTGGAAGATCTATCTGCATGGCCTTTTCATGGGCCACCTTATCCTGCTGAAACTCTGTTTGTAAAACACGGTACATGGGTTCCGTTAGTTTTGACGTAGGTTTAAGATCCTCGTCTCCAAAACCTTTAGATACAAGAAAGTCTACCAAGGTATCCTTACCTATGTTAAACTCTTTGGCTGCTGCCATCAACCTTGGTGTTGTTGCTTCTGACATTCGTTTTTTTATTCGCCCGATATTTACAAACGGACTGATTTTTCTTTTTAATGTTCTGAATAATGACCCGCCGTAATTAAATACACTTTTCTTATTCTTTTCCAAATTCTTCGTTCAGTATTCTTCTTACGTCTTCTATTGTTTCTTTTTCCAGGTCTGTTCTGCGTTCAAGTTCTTCTGCAGTTAATTCCAGCACTGAGCGGCCGGTATCACAACCCACTCTCTTTAATTCATCAATTATCCATGGTTCGATCTCGTCGGTAAATTCATCCAGGTCAATATCGAACTCTTCAACCTCTCCTTCATTATCACGGAATACATCAATTTCGTAACCTGTTAGCTCGCAGGCAAGTTTTATATTTACCCCCCTGCGGCCAATAGCCAGCGATACCTGGTCGGGTTTTAAATAAACATTGGCATGCATTTTTTCAGCATCAAGTTCCATGCTGGTAATTTTAGCAGGAGTTAATGAACGCTGTATCATTAACTGTGTATTACTTGTCCAGTTAATAACATCAATATTCTCATTCTTTAATTCCCGTACAATACCATGGATACGGCTACCCTTCATGCCTACGCAGGCACCCACCGGGTCAATCCTGTCATCGTAGCTTTCAACTGCCACTTTTGCCCTTTCTCCCGGGTCTCTCACTATTTTTTTAACAACGATCAGGCCATCAAATATTTCTGGCACTTCTATCTCTAATAATTTTTCGAGGAATGAAGGGCTTGTTCTGGATAATATGATAACGGCCTGGCTATTCTTTAGTTCTACTTTTTTTACAACACCTCTTACACTTTCCCCTTTTTTAAAGTAATCTGTTGGTATCTGCTCAGACTTGGGCAATAGCATTTCATTGCCTTCTTCATCCAGCAACAGCACTTCTTTTTTCCATACCTGGTAAACTTCTCCACTTACTATCTCTCCAACACGTTCTTCGTATTTTTTAATCAATATATTCTTCTTCAGATCGTTGATACGTGCAGCCAGCGTTTGTTTGCCTGCTAAAATTGCACGGCGTCCAAACTCCTTTTGTATATCCACCTCTTCGTACAGCTCTTCACCTACCTGGTAATCCGGTTCAATTTTAATGGCATCTTTATACTCAATTTCCGTGAGGGTGTTATAAAGATCATCGTCATCAACAATGGTACGTCGGCGAAAGATCTCAAGGTCACCTTTCTGATCATTAACAATAACATCGAAACATTCGTCGCTGCCATATTTTTTACGGATGAGTGTTTTAAACACATCTTCCATAACCTTCATTAATGTAGGCCTGTCAATGTTCTCCGCATCTTTAAATTCCTGGAAGGAATCAATTAAATTAATACTTGCCATATTCCGCTCCGGCCTCAGTTTTATTTCCCCGCCGGGGTAGGGGTTTTGTTTAGTTAATTAAAACTTTATTTGAATCTTGGTTTGTTTAATGTCTGTAAAAAATATCTCGTTAGTTTTTAAAACTGCTTTTTTATTTTTTCCCTCCGTGTATTCAATAGTTATCTTTTCATCAGTCACTTCTATTAATTTCCCTTCTCTTGTTACATCATCATTTGTGATCACTTCTACTTCCCTGCCAGTATTCTTTTTATATTGGCGCAGAAGTTTTAAAGGTTCATCCAGCCCGGGGCTGCTCACTTCAAGAGAGAAGTCACCTTCAGGATACATGCCCATTTCTTCCATTATTTTATACAATGCACGGTTTATTTTTATGCATTTTTCTATGCCCAGCCCGCTATCAGCGTCTAAATATATTTTAAAATTGTTTGTAGGCTTTATTTTTATGTATACCAAAAAAATATCGTCTTTCAATAAGGGCCCAATCAATTTTTCAACCGCCTGTATTTGTGTATCCTGAGTCATGATAAAAGAAGAAGGGAACGCCACCGTTCCCTTCCATTGATTCTTTGTCCGGTACAAATATATGTAAAGCCCCTGTAATTGCCAAAATGTAACGCTGCAATTGTTATTTTGGGTTCAAATGTAAATTTAACAGCATGGCAATTGTTTGATCAATAACTTTGCAGCATGATAAGGATAATCGTTGAGCTGTTGGCATTGTATCTTCTGTATAAACTTATATTTGATTTTATCATCCCGGTTTATAGAACTACCAAACAGGTAAGCCGGAAAGTGAATGAAATGCAAAGCAAGATGAGCGAACAGATGGAGCAAAAGCAAAACAACCACTATACAGGCACTTCTAAAGAAAAAACTCCCGGCCCGGCTAAGGAAGATTATATTGAATACGAAGAAGTTAAGTAGAATAGCAATCCAATTACATGGTCTCTATACCCAATAATTCAATTCTTTCTGTAGGTAACAGGTGGTGAGTTATAAACCCCATTTTTTGTGCTGTTTCAATATTGGCAAGGGTATCGTCTATAAAAAGGGTTTCTGCTGCAAATAGTCCTTTCTGCTCTAAAATAAAGGAAAAAATCTCTGGCCCGGGCTTTCTCAGCCCAATTTTATTGGAATACCAGGCTTTAGTGAAGTATGCATCCAGCGTGGGTTTGCCTGTTTGAGCGGTAAAGAGGTTTTTGAAGAACTTTAAGTGTATACTGTTGGTATTACTTAACAGGTACAGGTTGTACCTGGCTGCCAGTTTTTCTAAAAATTCCAGGCTTTCTATCCTAAAATCTAAGATAAGTGCATTACAGGCGGCTTTTATCTCTTCCTGGCTCACTTCTTTTTTTATTCTCGTTTTTATAGCTGTGTAAAAATCAGCCTCACTAAGTTTTCCTCTCTCCAGTTTTTCAAACAGTTCGTTTGCATGAGACTGCGAAAACATCTTTTCAAAGTGTTCGATGCCCAGTTTTTCAAATGCGTCAATCGTTTTTTGATAATCTATATCGAGTAAAACACCACCAAGGTCAAATATGATATTTTTAGGTTCAGGCATATTAAATTATTAACAAACGGGCATTATTCTTTTTTCAGGCACCCATAATAATCACTCCTGGTTCATTTAATTAATTTAAAATTTATTTCCTTCACATCACGGCTGTTGCCGCCTATAAATAATTTAAAATCGCCCGGTTCGGCAGCAAAAATAAGGTTGCTGTTGTAAAATTTTAAATCATTCTGGCTAAGGGTAAAGCTTATTACTTTGCTTACGCCTTTTTTCATCATTATTTTTTGAAAGCCCTTTAGCTCTTTTACCGGCCTTGCAATACTGCCTGCCATGTCTCTTGTATAAAGCTGCACTACTTCTTCGCCATCAAAATTACCATTGTTGGTTACGGGAATTGTAGCTGTAATGTTCCCGGTTGCATTCATGATATTGCTACTTAGTTTTATATCGCCGTAGGTGAAAGTTGTATAACTCAACCCGTACCCAAAAGGAAATAAAGGACTGTTCTCAACATCCAAATAATTACTGCGGAATTTTTCAAATTTATCTCCCGGGTTTGGCCTGCCAGTATTCAGGTGGTTGTAATAAATAGGTACCTGGCCTACATTACGGGGGAAACTGGTAGTTAATTTTCCCGAAGGATTATAATTACCAAACAAAACATCGGCTATGGCATTGCCTGCTTCGTGGCCTGCGTGCCAAACATATAAAATAGATGTAGCATTTTCTAATTCCCAATTAAGAGTAAGCGGCCTGCCTGCCATAATTACCAGCACCAATGGCTTACCTGTTTTTTTTAACGCCTCAAGCAACTTTATCTGGTTTGTTGGAATATTTAAATGAGTACGGCTTGCAGATTCGCCACTCATTTCGGATGCTTCGCCAATTACAGCTACAATAACATCGCTCTCACTGGCTATGCCTATAGCTTCATCTATCATTTCCTGGGGGGTACGTTTATCAATATCTATACGGGTACCAAAAACATTTACTTTTTTTGCAAAGCTTGTATCATCCGCAATGTTAGCCCCTTTTGCATATTTAATGGTTACATTATTGCCGCCAACATTTTTAATACCCTCCAAAACCGGTATCGATAAATCTGCATTACCCGATACGGCCCAGGTGCCCAGCATGTTACTTTTATCGTTTGCCAGCGGACCAATTAATGCAATGTTGCCTGCTTTTTTTAACGGTAGTGTTTGCAGGTTATTTTTTAATAGTACAAATGAATGTGTTGCAAACTCAC
>JAYUYX010000115.1:0-5358 GCA_043752205.1 Chitinophagaceae bacterium | reverse complement strand
GCTACCCATTGCTGTTATTTTTCTGCATGAGCAGTTAAACCTGTTGTCAATTATCGGCGGTTTGCTGGTATTGATTAGTACTATTGTAATTACGGTGTGGGAGTATAAACAGCATTTAAAAAAAGTTATAGCAGTGGATACTTCGGATAAAGTAAATTGAAAATAATTTTTAAATAACCTGAAAATGTTGCAGGTTATCATATCTTATTTCAAAATAAAAATCATTTAATGAAAAATATTTTTCTTTCTTTTTCCCTGCTGCTTTTGGCTGCCGCGGGCAAGGCCCAATACAAAGTAGATAGCATGTGCGGTGCAAAAGTAAACCTGGATAAAAATGGAAAACTGCTTGCAAGATATAGGCCGAACACTGCGGGGGCGGCCTACGCCATTGCAGTAAAGCAGGCAGTGGATTTTTGGAAGAATTGCCCCAATAGCACCGTTAATAATTTGCCTCTATATATTACACATTGTTCCATGTACAGGGATGGAAAAGGAGGTTTTGTTGGTTCAACATGGCCACACAATCCTATTTGCGTAAATGCAGGTATGGTGCATAGCTTTGCATTAGACTGGCGGAATTATTCAGGCGATACCAGTATGATTTCTATAACAAGAAAAGGGCTTGATCACCAGCTTGAGTATGGAACTACGCCTGCCAGTTGGGATTGGGCAAACGTACCATATGCAAGTTCCGAAGCAGGTGAAATGATTTATGACGGGGCTTCAAAATTTGATACTGCTATTACAGAGGAAAATAAAGGCCGTGGCGATGGCTCCTTCTCTCTGGAAATAGATAAGATTGGCGAAATGGGATATGCGTATTTGAAATTTTATGAAATTACCGGCAAAAAAAAATACTTACAGGCCGCCATTAATTGTGCAGATGCATTGGCAAAGCATGTACGCAAAGGAGTACACACCGGCAATGGTTTAGAATGGAAAAACCTTGTACTTACGTCTCCATGGCCATTTAGGGTAAAGGCACAAAATGGCGAAGTGCAGGAAGATTATACAGCACATGTAATAGAAAACCTGCGGCTGATGGAAGAATTAGTCAGGATTCAAAACATAATTCAATTACCGCAGGAAAAATCTACAGCCTACAGCAACACCTCAAAAATTGTATGGGCTTGGCTGTACTCTGCAGAAGGCCCCATTAAAACCTCTATCTGGAAAGGTTATTTTGAAGACATCCGCTGGGATCCTATCAACCTTAACAGAGTTAATAATTCGCCAATGGAATTTGCACGTTATTTAATAAAACATCCCGGCAACGATAAAAACATTAATACAACAGTAACCTCATTAATCTGGTGGGTAAAAAATACTTTTGGTGAGCATGGTATGAATGCAATAAATGAACAAACAGGTTGCTACCTGCCTATGGGTAGCCACACTTCCCGTTATGCCTCTGTGTGTGCTTTGTGGTATGAATACACCGGCGATAAATGGTTTAAAGAAGAAGCATACCGCCATTTTAACCATGCTACTTATATGGCAGAGCCGGATGGTGTAGTACAGGTTGGGCATAGTTGGGGGGGAGAAATTTGGTTTAGCGATGGATATACAGATTATATCAAACATTTTATGGAGGGCATGGCAGCCGTGCCGGAATGGGCCCCTGCTGATGAAAATCATTTATTGCGTTCCTCATCAGTAATTAAAGAAATACAGTATGGTAAAAAACAAATCAACTTTACCACTTTTGATAATTCATCTAAAGAAGTATTAAGGCTTATTAAAAAACCATTATCAGTAACCGTAGATAAAAAGACTTTGAATGAAACAAAAAATGCAACGGAAGAAGGCTATACCTGGCAGCCATTAAAAATTGGCGGTGTTTTAAAATTGAATCATACCAATGGTAATGTGGTTAAAATAATTTTGTAATTAACAAGTAAATGAAACAACCATTACGCAGCCACAAATGGTTTTATGGTGCCAATGAAACAGGCCTGTTGCACAAAGGTGCATTACGGGCTAGTGGTATTGATATGGATACTTATAACGGTCAGCCCATAATAGGTATTGCCAATACCTGGGGTGAGCTTAATAACTGCAATATGAGCCTGCGGCAGGTAGCACAAAAAGTAAAGGAAGGCATTATTGAAGCAGGCGGCATACCATTAGAATTTCCGGTGATTACATTGGGTGAGGAGTTGATGAAACCAAGCGCTATGCTTTATCGGAATTTATTGTCTATTGATGTGGAAGAAAATCTAAGGGCTTACCCGATAGATGGAGTTGTGCTGCTGGGCAATTGCGATAAAACAGTACCGGGGCTATTAATGGGTGCAGTAAGTGCCAATTTACCAGCCATACAATTAAATGCCGGGCCTAAAAAAGTGGGTATTCACAAAGGGAAAAGATTGGGCAGTGGTACAGACCTTTGGAAGTATTGGGATGAGTTGAGAAAAGGAGCAATTGATGATGCAGAATGGGAAGAAATCGGTAAACAATTAAGTTGTGGTTTTGGCTCCTGCAATACGATGGGTACAGCCAGCACTATGAACGGATTGATGGAAGCATTGGGTATGATGCCATTGGGCTTAAGTACCATGGCAGTAGATAGTGAGCAAAGAATGGAAGCATCTAAAAATGCAGGAAAAAGAATTGTAGGTATGGTGCAGGAAAATTTAAAGCCATCAGATATTTTAACCCAGGCGGCTTTTAAAAATGCAGTGGCTTTGCTGATGGCATTGGGCGGTTCCACTAACGCCTTATTGCACCTTACAGCTATTGCAGGCAGGTTAAATATTCAATTGTATCCGGATGTATTTAATGAAATAGGAATGCAGGTTCCCTGCATTACAAATGTGCAGCCAGCAGGTACAAAATTGATAGATGAATTTGACGCCGCTGGTGGGATGCCCGCAGTTTTGCATCAATTGAAAACGGTGCTTGATTTAACCGCAAAAACATATACAGGACAAACTTTAGCAACCCTTCTTGAAAATAAAAAAAATATTGATAGCCAAATAATACAACCGCTTAGCATACCTCTTTCGCCATTACCCACTATTGCAATTTTAACAGGCAACCTTGCACCCGATGGCGCTGTAATAAAAGTAGCAGCCGCTTCGCCACATTTATTGAACCATACAGGTAATGCACTGATTTTTGATAGTTATAATGAAATGCTCAACCGCATTGATGACGACAATTTGCCAGTGGATGCATCCACCGTGCTGGTACTTAGAAATGCCGGCCCCAAAGCAGTACCGGGTATGCCGGAATGGGGCATGGTACCCATTCCTAAAAAATTGCAATTGCAAGGCGTAAAAGATATGGTGCGTATAAGCGATGCCCGTATGAGTGGTACCAGCTTTGGTACGGTGATACTGCATGTGGCCCCGGAAGCATCGATGGGCAGCACATTGGCATTGGTGCAAAACGGTGATTTAATTTCTATCAATATTGATGCAAGAAAAATAACCCTTGAAGTAAGTAAGGAAGAATTACAACAAAGAAAACTGCAATGGAAACCTGCTTTAGTTAGGCACAAAAGAGGTTATCCTGCATTGTATATCCGGGAAGTATTGCAGGCAAATGAAGGATGTGATTTTGATTTTTTGAAACCAAAAAATGCAGAACAACTTATTTTTATCGAGCCCGTTGTCGGTAGATCGTAATAACAACTTAGCAGCATAGCTATGTTTTATTTTATAATAATGAAAGCAGCCTGGTTTACGGGCAGCTAATTGTATTTTAGGCGAAAGCCCGAAGTGGCATACAGAAAGAAACAGCACTGGTGGGTGAATATGGAAGCAGGTTATTTTTTTAATGCGATAGTATAAAAAAATGAACAACTGAAAAGTGGCGCACCAGTTGGGGCTGCTGGTGAAATCAGCAAAAAATTTGAATATTTTACTACTTGCAGCTGTTGATGGTTCGCTGCAATTCAGCATTAATAAAAATTAATTTGAACGTATTTTATTTTTGAACAAACACTTACCACTAACTGTACCACTGAAAGTGGCGGTGATGTAAGTGGAAGGCTATGGCTGGATACAATGGATATTAACTGTGCAGCAGGAGCAGGCAGATTATCCTGCATAAAAAATGATTTGAACGCAACAAAAATTGCGGCAACTACTATTTCCAATAGGCTTAACTGTAGCCTGCAGCATGAAAGATTTATTTATATTGATAGTGCTGCTTAACAAATTGCAACCTTATTTTTTTGATGTAGAAAAGGCTGAAATTAAATTTGAAAAAAACTACCATTGAAATACCTAAAGGTGTGGGTTTGCCCAGGGTATGGTTTATGGATGAAGAAGGCGGTGGGTAAATTTAGCGTAGGTTTTGCATAAACCGATGGAACCCTGCTAATGCAAATTGCTTGAAATAATTTGCACTTACTATACCAAATTTTACCAGTTGTGTTTTGGCGGTAAAAAAATGAAACAGCTTTTTATTACCACTGCAAGAGTTGGTAAAATGAAGATTTATTGGATAAGATCCTTTAAATGGGAGTGTGTTGACTGCTGCTATTAATATAAAAGGGTTAGCTAAAAATAAATGCAGCCTGTAATTTTTAAATAAATTTTATTGCAGCCATCAATATTTTTCACACCAGTAAATTTTTGCCCATCCGGTTTAAAGGCAGGTGTGTATTTTATTACAGTGATTTGCGCTGTATAAACACAAAAGGGTTTTTGATTTTTTCTTTTCTGTTTTCTAATATTAAGTTAGCTAAAGACATACCCATTTGGTGATGGTCGGTGGAAATAACGGTAATGCCATCGAGCAATATTTCTTTCAAAGGTGTATCATTATAAGAAATAATGCCTACATCTTTTCCAATTTTTAATTTTTGTGCCTGACAAGATTTTATCAATGTAACCAGATCAGTTTCTTCTATCACAATGTAAGCTTCTTTTTTATTGATTAGTGTAACAGGATTTATTTCCTCAATAATTTTATAAGGCAAATTATGGCTGCTGCAAAAGCTTCGGAAGCCTGTAATTATTTCTTTAGGGTAGGGTATAGTTTTAGGAAACACCAAAGTTAATTTTTCGTATTTGCTGATAAGTTCCCATCCGTCTTCCAATGCATGATAAATATCATTTTTAAAATCCTGGTACACCCCGGCATATTTTGAGTAAGTATGTGGCAGGTCTTTGTCTAAAATAATTAATTGTTCACTCGGTATTTTTTTTATAATGGTATATATTTCATCGTCAGCATCATCAAAATGTGGCATCAGCACAAAATAGTCGTATTCATCAATGTACTCTGTGATAAGGTTTTCAAAAAGTTTTGTGCTGAAATGGTGAATTTTTAAATCTACGACAGCTTTATCACCCATTGTTTCTAAAAAGGCATTGTAAATTTGTTTTTTGTAGTTGCTCATCT
>JAYUYX010000114.1:0-5392 GCA_043752205.1 Chitinophagaceae bacterium | reverse complement strand
TTTAAACACCTGGCTTTTACTAAAAAACTGGGATTATTTTTTTGTAATGCTGCTGGCCTTATTTTTAATGAAGATTATATTTTGTATTATACATTGATCAAAAAACCCGTAAGGTCTTTTCTTAATAAATTTAAAAACAAGCCAGTTGAATATCGTCCATAACATAACAAAATCATTCCACCGTGTAGGTATAAAATTACTTAATACCTCAATGATTATATTGCCTTACCGGCCGGGTAAGAATTAATTTAAAAAAAAGAAAAGCCGATTATTATGACAGTTTTGATCACAGGTGCAAATGGATTTATTGGTTCGCATATTGCCAGCTTTTTTTTGCGGGCGGGCCATCAAGTAATTGCCACATCAAAACAATTACATTCCAGCACCCGTAGCTTACTGGAAAATGCAATACTTATGGAACTGGATGTACTGGATACGGAACAGTTACAAAATTTATCTATACAAGCCGATGTGTTAATTCACGTTGCTACAGCAAATGATATTGTATCTAAAAGCAGTATTAAAGGAATGGAACTTTCTGCCATTGGCACAAAGAATATTCTTGATCTTGCTGTAAAAAATAATATACCTAAATGCATTGTTTTTTCAACCTTACAGGTTTATGGAACTGAACTGGAAGGAGATATTGCTGAGTCTTCTCCTTTGCATTTTCAAAATGATTATGGCTTAAATCATCTTTTTGCTGAAATGTATGCAGAGCAATACCACCGGCAAAAAAAAATAAAAACGGCAGTTGTAAGGCCCAGTAATGTTTATGGACCCATACTTACTGATTCCTTTAACAGGTGGAATTTAATACCGGGTTGTTTTTGTAAAGAAGCCCTGGAAAATGGAACCATTACGCTAAAATCTTCGGGACTGCAAATGCGCAATTTTGTACATGCACAAAATCTTGCCTCCGGAATAAATGCCATTTGTACCGATAATATGGATAATTTTGAGGTTTATAATGCCGGCTCTACCGAGCATAAAACTATGCTGGAGGTAGCAACCATGGTCAAAGATGAAGTCCAAATGAAGTTGAATAAAGATGTTGAGATCAAAGTAGAAGGCATTGCTCCTGGGAAGACAAATTGCTTCAATTTATCAATTAAAAAATTAGAAGATATTGGCTTCAAAGAAAATAAAGAACATAATTTAAAACACGGGATACAGCAAATAATTAACTATTTACAAAAAAAATAAGATGAACCCAGTAGAAGCATTTAAAAAAGAAAGGGCTGACGCAATGGCCCAAATGGCCGAGGATAATGAACTAAAGCAAAAGTCGGTTGACTGGATGCTGCATGCAGACAAATATAAGTACACGTATAATTTTACATGGATGGGCAGGCCAATTATTAAATACCCACAGGATATTGCTATTATGCAGGAACTGATCTGGGATGTAAGACCAGACTTGATCATTGAAACAGGTATTGCACATGGGGGTTCTATCATTTTCTCCAGCTCTATGATGGAATTATTGGGAAATAACGGGAAAGTGATCGCAGTAGATATTGATATTCGTAAACACAACAGGGATGAGATAGAAAAGCACCCAATGATGAAGAATATCACCATGCTTGAAGGTTCATCCATTGATGTAGATATTGTAAAGCAAATAGCTGATTATGCTAAGAACTTTAAGAAGGTGATGGTTGTGCTTGATTCCAATCACTCACACGATCATGTGCTGAGGGAACTGGAACTGTATACCCCCCTAGTAAGTTTAGATTCTTATATTTTGTTACCCGATACATTTGTTGAATTTTTTCCAAAAGGCTATGTCACAGACCGTCCATGGGATGTTGGCAATAATCCTTACACAGCCATGGAGGCATTTTTAAAAACATCAACTGATTTTATAAAGGATGAAAGCATTACAAACAAATTATTAATTACAGAAGCCTTGGGTGGCGGATATTTAAAGAGAATAAAATAGATTGCCAAAATAAAAGGGACATTTCATGCTGAAGAAAATTTTTTATGCTGTTTTTAAATCTCCTTTTTACAAAGCGTGCTTAGGCAGTATTGGCACGGGCACTAAACTTATTAACCCAACTTTGTCAGGTAGCAAACGAATTTTTATTGGCTCCAAAGTTTATATTAATGATAGAGGCTGGTTAGCATGCGAACCGCTTACAGGAGATGCTGACGCAAAACTTATTATAGGGGATGGCACATACATTGGGCGCTTCTGCCATATTTATGCCACATCAAAAATTGAGATCGGCAAAAAAGTTTTGATGGCTGATAAAGTTTACATCAGCGACAACCTGCACAGCTATGAAAATATTGATTTACCGGTTATTGAACAGCCTATAAAACAGACAAAGCAAGTAAAAATAAACGATGGCGCATGGTTGGGCGAAAATGTCTGTATTATTGGGGCAAGTGTTGGAAAAAACAGCGTAATAGGGGCCAACTCTATTGTAACTAAAGATATTCCTGATTATTGTGTTGCCTTTGGTAATCCGGCAGTGATCATTAAGCGATATAACCTTGAAGCCAAACAATGGCAAAAAATTGATGCAGCAGGAAAATTTATTTGAAACAACCAACAATGAGTAAGATTTTAATAACAGGCGGCGCAGGATTTATAGGTTCAAACCTGGCTCTGTATCTTATTAAAAAAGGATATAAGGTTACTGTGCTTGATAATTTATCGGAGCAAATACATGGAAGAGATCCTGAACAAAATTCTCCGCTATATAATTCCATAAAAGATAAAGTGAATTTTATACGTGGCTCTGTAACCAGTGTTGAAGACTGGACTAAAGCGATCTGTGATAATGAAATTATTGTACATTTTGCTGCAGAGACTGGCACCGGACAATCAATGTACCAGATAAAAAAATACACCGATGTAAATGTTGGTGGCACGGCCATTATGTTGGATATTCTGGCCAACAATAAAACCAAAGTAAAAAAAGTTGTTATCGCTTCTTCAAGATCTATTTACGGTGAAGGAAAATATGTAACAATCAGCGGAGAAACAGTTTACCCCCATCACCGCCTGCCGGAAGATATGAATACCGGGAATTTTGAAGTCACTTATCCAGGTATTAATGAACCATTACAATTGGCACCAACCGATGAACATTCTAAAATTCATCCATCGTCTGTTTACGGTATTACCAAATATAATCAGGAGCAAATGGTGATGACGGTTTGCCCATCCATAGGCATTGCTCCTGTTGCCTTCAGGTATCAGAATGTATACGGACCCGGACAATCATTAAGCAATCCCTATACCGGTATACTTTCCATTTTTTCTACCTTAGTAAAAAACAACAGACCCATTAATATTTTTGAAGATGGAAAAGAAAGTCGTGACTTTGTTTATATTGACGATGCAGTAAAAGCCACTTTTTTAGGTATTGAAAAAGAAGCAGCTAACGGAGAAGTTTTTAATGTAGGTACAGGCGTTGCTATTACAGTTTGGGAAGTTGCCAGTTTATTAGTTCAATTGTATGGTACTGCGGTTCCTTTGCAGGTTACCGGCAACTATCGTTTGGGAGATATCCGTCATAATTATGCTGACACAACTAAAATTGAAAAACTGCTTTCTTTTAAACCGGCATACGATTTTAAAACGGGGTTACAACATTTTACTGATTGGGTAAATGGTCAGCATATACAGCAAAGTAAATACGAAGATTCTATTAACGAAATGAAGTCAAAAGGATTATTGAAATAAATATTATGGCCAGGATAGGTTTAGTTACAGTTCTTTTTAAAAGCGATAATGTATTGCCGGATTTTTTTACAAGTATTGCAAAGCAAACCCATAAAGATTATATCCTCTACCTGGTTGACAACTCCCCTTCAGCATCGGCAGATAAAATCATTGAAGACTGTCTTGCCGCAAATACAATTACACAATACAGCCATATAAAAAACACGGAGAATATTGGCGTGGCGGAAGGCAATAATATCGGCATCAGGCAGGCACTGGCCGATGGATGTACCCATATTATTATACTGAACAATGATATTGAACTGGAGCAGGATTTTGTTTTCAGCAATATGCTTGCACTTTGCGAAAAGGGAGAAAAGATCATTATACCCAAGATATTTTATTACGATACCCGTAAGATCTGGATGGCCGGGGGTGTTATGAACAAATGGCGGGCTTTAGGCATTCATTATGGTGATGGCAAAGCTGATGCGCCAGGGTACAATGTTGCCAAATATATTACTTATGCCCCCACCTGCTTTATGATGGTTGAGAGCAGTGTTTTTAAACATATCGGCTTAATGGATGCTAAGTATTTTGCGTATTACGATGACACCGATTTTGTTTTCAGGGCGATACAAAATGGTTATAAAATGTATTACGAACCGGCCCTCACTGTTTTACATAAGGTTTCATCATCCACAGGTTCCAATCCAGGTTTCTATGTGTATTACTCCAATCGAAACAAGATATATTTTATCCGTAAAAATTTAAAAGGGCTGGTAAAATTAGTTGCCTTTGGTATTACTTTTTTTACAAGAACCCTGTATTATCTAAGGTTTGATAAAGAAAGAAAAAATAAACTGATAAATGGTTTAAGAGATGGGTTCAAGGTTCCCATCTAATTTGCTTAAGAACAAATTCATTCCGGCATACATATCAGGCCCAAAGTTGAATTTTACATTATCCGTGTAATAAGCTTTCATATCAAATCCATTATAAGGATTTTGCCGGATCACTTCATCCAGGTTTTGCAACCCTACCCCATTTACTGCATTAAATTGAATAACAAAATCATCGGGCAATTTCTTATTGCTTACCCATGCCGCAAATACAAAAGGTAAGCCTGTCATTTCTTTCCAGGCAAGTCCCAGGTCATAGATATATTTATTTTTGTGCCTTTGTACAAAAGCCCTGTCTCCAATGATCAATCCTGCTGTTTTGCCCTGGATCTCATTTTCAAAATTTGGGCTTCCTGCAATTAAAGCTGGTGATATTTGCCAATGTTCTTTTAAAAGGATCTTTAAGAGTTCAACAGATGTCCTGCTTTGGTAGTCAAGTAAAATAGTTTGTATCTCAGGTAAAGGAACATCACTGAATAAGCAAACACTTGCTACGTCTCCATCGCAGCCAATGCAGTAATCAGATACGATATGATATTCTTTAAGTAAAGGGATTATTGCTATGGGTACAAGGCCAATATCAAGCCTATCCTGTATCAATAATGAAGCGATTTTGGAAGGATAATCTATCAGCAGTTCTACATCATCTTTCATTTCCCCCTGTTCAAATCCATATATCAGGGGCTTGGTATTTAAATAGCTAACAGCGCCTACCTTTATCTTCTGTGCCAATTAATGTATTTTTGCGGCAAATTTACTGCAACATCATGGATTTAAATCAACTTACTGCTATATCCCCCATCGACGG
>JAYUYX010000113.1:0-13074 GCA_043752205.1 Chitinophagaceae bacterium | reverse complement strand
TTATTATAAGCACGCCCCCTTGGATCATCATTAGCCACGATATCATACGCATTTAAATTTTGCTTTTTACTGTTTGAATACACGATATAAGGCTCATTGAGTATATCACTGATATTCAATTTGACTTCCATTTTTCGATTAAAGAATTTTCGGTATACCTGAAAATCAAGCACGTTCCGGGGATTTTCATATTGCGTTACCAGTTCATTGGCACCGCCTGTTAAATTCCGGCGGCCGGCCCTGTTAAAGGCAAGATTAAAACCCCAGGTTGTATCATCATAACTTATACCCCCATTAATTATATATGGTGAAAGCCCCTGCAGTGGCCTATTTGCGTTGGCTTCGTAACTGCTATCCCTAAATGGGTTTATTAGTGTAACGGTAACCAGGTCAACAACCTTTCCGTTTATATAACTGAAGTTTCCACTGATAAGCAGGTTTTTTAATACCCTTGAATTAGGCGAAATAAAAGAAAGTGATTTTCTTACATCCAGCTCAAAACCCATTGCCCGGGCACTTTTCATATTTCGATACTGGATACCGGGCTGGGTACCATCAACCAGGTAAATTCTCTCCACCGGTTTGTCAAAATCTTTATAGAATCCTGAAACAGAAAAGATCTCTCCGGGGGAGGGATAATATTCAAAACGCAGGTCATAGTTCTTTATTCTTGAAATTTCCAGTGCACGCTGTCCCGTAACTGTTAACTGCTCTGCAACATCCGTATATAAGTAAGGTGATCTTTCTACTAATTCCGGCCTGGCAATTGTTTTGCTAAAAGCAGCCCTGATATTTATCTTATCCGTAAGGCTGTAAATAAGATTTGCTGATGGCAACAGGTCCGATTCAAAATATTTTTTTGTTGAATCAATTATACGCAACACACCCGGAGCAGGGTACAGATAAAATAAGGTATTTACTTTGGAAGTATTATTTTCATTTCTTACACCACCGATAAATCTGAACTTTTTTAAAAACCGGAGATCTGCCATAATATACGCTGCATGCAATTCCTGTGTACCGGAATAACCATCTCCTGTTGTTGTTGTTGAGTTATCAAACTGCCTGAAAGTGAGCAAACCATTGTTAAAATTTTCTGGTGTAGCTACCTCATAGTAAGGTGTACCCTGCGGAAGGCGCCCAATAGAATCGGATACAATATAAAAAAGGCCGGCATTCAGGTCACTGCTACGCTTGGTATACCCGTAGCCAATCTTTATCAGCTGCTTTGCTTCCTTTACCTTGAAAGGAATGGAAAGATTTGCAGAACCAGATTTTCTGTTCTCCTTTAATACAGCGGAAAAAAGTCCATACAGTCCATTAAAGGCTTTAACAAAATCGTAGCCATAAGAATTTTCTGATAATACCAATTTTAATAAGCCCCTTGTATGTGGCTGTTCCCTTGTGAGTTGAATATTATCTGCTGCCCAGTCAAATTTTATATTCTGCATCTTACCCACACTAAACAAATGCTCTCCTTCAAGCCTTGTTTGAAACAGCTTATTTTGTAAAGTAACATTGGTATATATATTCAGTAAATTATTAAAGTTGTAATTGTATCCTGCCTTTTCATCATACTGGTCGGTATAACGGTGATTGTAAAGGTTTTTCCAGGAAAATTTATGTTTCTTTGTTTTGTAAGAAACGTTGAGAATGGCTCCAAGAGCAGTATTATACTTGTTACGAACATTGGAATATTCACCACTACCACTGTTACCCAGCTGACCCTCTTCTGACAACTGTTCATTTAAATAAGTAGCAGCAGCTATTACGCCCAGTGAGTTGCTGTTCTTAAAACGCTTGCTTAATCCGCCAGATAGCTGGTAATTTTGAGTAGGTACATAACCATATTGGTATAACTTCCAGGCATTAGGTATCTTACTCCTGATTGTGCGGCTCGTATTAGTGGTATCATTTTCCAGGTATTTCACCGGATCAAGCAACCGTCCGTCTCCAAACCATAGCCTGTCAGCATTAATTTTACCTATTCCTGCTTTTCTATCTCTTTCAAAACTTACAAAAGGTTTATCAAAGCTTTCAGAATTGATACCTGTGCCTATTGTGAGTTGCAGAAAATTCCGCACAGGCACATCCTTGGTAAATACCTGCACTATTCCGCCGGTGAATTCTCCTGAGAGGTCCGGTGTTGCAGTTTTATTTACAATTACATTATCTACAAGTGCTGAAGGAATGATATCAAAACTAAAATTGCGGCGGTTAGGTTCTGTGCTGGGCAGTATAGAACCATTGATCATTACATTTATATAACGATCACTAATTCCACGAATGGTAACGAATTTTTCGGACTGAACAGTTAATCCACTTACCCTTTTTAAAACCTTTGCTATATTGGGGTCGGGCAGTCTTGCTATCTGCTCCGAACTTATTCCATCAGTAAATCCTGCCGCACTTTTTTGAGCCTGTAATAATCCCGCTGCATTGGCCTTACTCCTTGTTGATGTAACTACCACCCCACCAAGCGTTTCCTTTTTGCTTGGTAAAAGCGTAATGCTCAGGTCTGTCTGCCCGTTCGGTTTAATAACAACTTCAGATATGCTCTGGCTTTCATAGCCAATGCAGCTAATAAGAATACTATAAGTACCAGGGGAAAGCGATAGTACATAATCCCCACTCACAGAGGTAGTAGTACCTCCTTTCTTTTGACTTATAGAAATGGAAACACCTGCAACGGGTTGATTATTCTGATCACGAATGATGCCTGTTAACCGCCCGGCCTTTGCAGCTTGTGTTGCCTGCGCCTCTGCAGTAATACCCATGAATATACATGCAACTGAAAATAAAAAAGTAAAGGCTGTTTTGGCATTTAAGAAGAACATAAGCTATATCTAATTAAGAAATTAAAAGTCAGTTTTCATTTAACAAACTTATAACTGGCATCATACTATACCGTTACCAAAATGTCACTAAATCAAACACAGAGTATAAAAAAATTGTTAAGCCCCGAGTCATCATTCGAATTAAGCCAAAACAAAGGCTGGTAAAAGGCAATAGCATACCTGTACGATCTTTTTAACCACGTATTTTGCCCTTATCTTTGGCCTTAATTTAAAATGATGGATAGGATATGTTAATACAGGATACGAATAGACGAACTCAAAAAAAGTTGAAGTGATTTTTTTTGAGAAGTCAAAGATATACTTTCAGCAACATGCTGTATATTATAAAAAGGTGACTAAATTGTAAACACATGAATTAATTGTAACCGTATTATTAAAAAATTGTAAACACCCGTTCTTTTGTTAAAATGTAGCAAGATGATACAAATAAGGAGGGTTCAGATTTAAGTTTAATAAAAAGCAATAAAAAGAATAATTGAATGGCTGGGTTTCCTACATGATTATCTGGTACCCCTGTTCTTCTACAGTAGCAAGTAAGTTTACTGCGCTGTTGTCGTTGTATAAGTTGCATATACCTTTATGGTCAAAACCGTACAGGGTTTGCAGCTATTAACATTGTGTGTATATTTATAGATCAAGGGAGTTTTTTCACAAACTCAGTTAGTCTCAACCCAAAACAACACCGTGCAAACATCCAAAAGACGACAAAAAATAAATGGAGGACAATAGCGAAATAATAAAATCTTTAAGAAAAATTTACAATTTTTCTGATGCACAATTTGACTCGTTTCTTTCTAAAACGACATCAAAAAAAAATAGCAAAAAAAATTTCTTCTGAACCCGTCGCAAAAGTGCAATTTTATGGCTTTTATAATCAAGGGTAGTCTCGGATTTTACTCATTAACAGACACCGAAGAGCCAACCCTACATTTGTTTACTGAGAATAATTGGGTGGCTGATTATGAAAGTTTGCTTTCTCAACAACCTACAAAAAAAATTTCTTCAATCAATTAAGGACACGAAATTGCAATTCATTTTTTTGGATGATATTCATTTTTTAATGGAACAACACCCTGCTTTTAGAAATTTGTATCTCAACATTTTCATCAAAGATGAATCTCATGAACTCACTACTTTCGGAAATGTTTAATTCAGAAAATAAATAACTCAATACTTTCTCAGATTATCTGCATATTGATTAAAATCTGTAAATACTGGGTTCCAGGTAGTGATACCAAATTCATATTCCCATGGCTCAATATACCGGGCTCTAATCTGCTTAGCCTGCTCAAATACTTTTTGATAACCTTCAGGCGGAAACCGTGTCGTTTCATCTGAGCGTCCTATTAGCTGGCAATAAATATCACCTGGAAAATTTTTCAGAACAGTAATCAGGTTTGGCTGATAATCTTCTTTACCCGAGATCCACCACATGGCTGCACCCACACGACGATTCAATGTATTATCGGCCCACAATGAATTTATTATAGAAGAAGCCGGTGCTGATGAGTTAAATAAATCATGTACCTCAAATGCCAATGCTTTCTTATTAAATGCTAAGGCAAAGCGTTTGGCATTTTTAAGCGAAGCATCAATCCATTTAGATTCCGTATAACCGGCAGCGGCAAAGGCTGATTGATTAAATCCATTTAAGTGTCCTTCATTTCCATTTGCAGTCATTTGTGGAATATAAACTAATAGCAATGAAGTGTCGTTATTATACTTTTCAGCCAGCTTATCGGCAAATTTTCCCAAATAAGTTAATACTGTATCATTCCAGATTAATGGCAATTTGTAAGGCAGCCCCCTGAATAAGTAATTAAAATAGGGAACATTTTTTTGGGTAACTAACCAATCGGGGCTGCCAACACCACCGGCATTTACAGCTAATGAAATTTTTTTTCCTTTCGCTTTCAAATTATTTATCTGAATATCCAGGGATGTAAAATTGAAATTCCCTTCTGTTGGCTCAACATCCTTCCATGCTGCCCTCACAAGTACTCCTCTTACTGAGGCATGATTTAAAACAGCATTGGTGCCACTGCCTGAACTGGAAAATATCCCACTTGGTTTGGCTACAGCATCCTGTGTAGTTGGTGGGGTCTGTACTGCATTTTTTTTGCAGGAGCTTGCTAACAGAAAAAAAAGACTGCTGAAAAGGAATATTTTTCTCATTTACATTTGAATTATAGTGAATAATATGGCTTCAGACCTTTAGAAACTTGAAAAGTTTAATAGGTTTGTTAAAATAATAAAAAAACTGAAGGTGAAACTGAGAAGAATCCTTAAGCCAGGGTGGTTGTGTGTTGGCATTTTTAGCTCTTTGTAAAGTTACAATGGGCAAAATAGCGTTAGGTCGTGTCGGCAGGTCAGGGATACTTGAATATTTGCAGGATGTTGGTTATGCTGACTCACAACAAGTAACTTTTTTCACCACTTGTACATTTATATTTTATGGTATCCAGAATCATCAAACAAAACAGGCTATATCAGGCATAATCATCCGATATATTTAATGTTGAGCCCAACATGCGTGGCATCGGAAGAGAAAACTATTTCAAGAAATAGCGGCTGATGATATTTGCTAATTATGTGTCTGTTCTATTTTTGAAACTTTTTAACCGCTTCTCCCAAATCATAAACAACAGCACTTCCCATTAATTTTGAACTGATTAACGAACTTGCTGCCGCACTACGGTATCCACCGGCACAATGCACCACAATAGGCTTATCAGTGGGTATTTCATGCATACGGGTTCTGACTTCTGCCAATGGAATGGAAATGCTGTTTGGAAATATTTTCCCTTCTTTAACTTCTGATGCATTTCTAACATCAACTATCGTGTAATCTTCAATATGGTTTTTAAATTCCCCTAAGTCAATTATTGCTTCTTCAATCTTTGCTTCTTTAATTACAAATCTTGCTGCTATGGCTGTATCATAACCAATTGCTGCTGTTCTTTCCGTCATCCTCTGCAACTGACCTTTGTTTTCTGCTGCCAAATAAAACTTTTCATTCGGTTTGATGATGCTGCCTAACCATGTTTCAAATTTGCCATCTTCCATAAGGTTAATAGAATGTGGTAAATGCCCCTTCTTAAAATCATCTTCTTTTCTTGTATCAATTACCCACAGAGATTTATCCATAGCCGATGTGGTTTTTTCGTCAACCGTATCGTCATTTTTAAACCTATCAATACTCTCTTTAAAACCAGCTGCACCCTTCCTGTTAAGTTCTACATCAAACGGAAAATAATGAGGAACGAAGGGCTGGTCTGCTAATAGATTTTGAATAAATTCTTCCTCTGTTGCTTCCTGTAAACTCCAGTTTGTTTTCTTCTCTTCTGCAATTGTGCTGCTGCTTTCTTTACTTAATTTTTTGCCGCAAAGTGTGCCTGCCCCGTGTGCCGGGTAAACTGTTACATCATCCTCCAAGTTCGCCAGTTTATCTCTTAAGGAATGATACATCTGTTTTGCAAGTTCCATTCTTGTTGTTTGTATTTTCCCTGCACCTTCTCTTAGATCAGGCCTTCCGCAATCCCCGATAAAAAGTGTATCACCGGTGAAAACTGCTTTTTGTTTTCCATCATGTTCAAGCAGAATTGAAATACTGTCAGGAGAATGACCAGGTGTATTGAGTGCGGATAATTTTATTTTGCCTAATTGTAAAGTCTGTCCTTCATCAAGAGGTTGATGAGGATATAGGGCATCAACCAGTTTGCTTGTATAAATTGTCACACCTGTTATACTATGCAATTCTAAATGGCTACTTACAAAATCTGCATGAGGATGGGTTTCAATGACACCAATAATTTCAGCATCATGCTCTTTTGCATAATCAAGATATCGCTGAGGGTTACGTGAAGGGTCTACCAATATGATTTTCTTTTCACAATCACTCATTATTGCATAACTGTAATGTGAAAGGTTCTTGTCTTCAAATTGTTTTATCTGCATGAGTTTTAATTAATAAGTTAAGATTTAAGTAATCGTAAATATTCATCTGTATCGTAATCATCTGCCCCACTATTTTGCTTAATCAGCTCTCCAGCTTCATTAAAAATAAATGTAGCGGGGATACCACCTGTATTAAACAAGGCTGGCAATTGCTGTGCAGGAAAGTAAACAGGTAAATCAAAGTTGTTTTTTTTCATAAAGTCTACTGATGATTGAAAATCTTCATCAAGAGACAGCAGGACAAAAACTGTTTTTTCTTTGTCCATTTTATCATACAATGCAGCAATAGATGGCATTTCAGCTTTACATGGCGGGCACCAGGCCGCCCATAAATTTATCAATACTTTTTTGCCTTTAAAAGATTGTAAATCAATAGCTTTACCCGCAACATCCTGTATGGAGAAAGCCGGAAGTTTTATTGCTGAATTGGACGGCGTTGCTGTAGATCTGGTTTCAACTCCATTTTTTTTATTTTCAGGGGATGAACAGGCTGCAAGTGCTATTATAGCAATTACCGATAAGGCGATGATGCTTTTTATACTTTTCATTTGTATTTATTTTTAAAGTTCTACCGATAAATAACCCGCTTTTTGTAATTCAAAGGCCTTTATTAACCCATTTTCGGTGTATTTAATTCCGGGTACCAGATCCCTGTCTGTTTTATTAAACTTAGTAAGCGACAAACCGCAAGCCATTATTGAAACATTTGGATATTGTTTGATTTTCTTAACCCATGCTTCTCCCTCTATAGTGGTTAGGCTTATGACCGCTTCACCACAAACAATAATAACCACCTCACCGGTTTTTAAAGATGTTTTAGAATTGTTTTGTAATTGTTCAACTGTTTTTAATGCCTGATTGATATGCTCTGTCTGTCTTAATAAAAATAACAGGTTATCTTTTTTAGCATGATGTGCTTTTTGTGAAAAAGAAACTATACTAATCAATAGCGTTGCGAGGGATAATAACAGTGTTTTTATTTTCATGTTGTTTTTTGTTATAAATGATGAATAATAAGCTGCCTGCAATGGCAACATTTTTAAAAAACGGACCCAGGTCTTTTAGATTTTCCATTTGTACTGATATGGTAATAGTAATAAGCACCAATAATAATGCCGTAGCTGCCAGCTTTTCTTTTAGACCGGCAGCAAGCAAAATACCTGCAGCAATCATAACTATGCCCGAAAGATAAATTAGTGCTATAATGATTGTTTTTTCGGGTAACATATAATAAAATTGAGTGGAAGATAATTTTGATAAAATTTTCCCTTCATTCAACAGGTGCCCAGTTCCGGCATATAAGAATAATAAACTTGTAAATATTCTGAACAGTACATAGTGCTTTGTTTTCATAGTATGAGTTCTAAATGATTAATGAGGCAATCTTTCTCTTAATAACCCATACACCCACGTGCCGGCAATGGCACTTAAAAGAGTAATAATGATAACACTGAACCCTGAACCAATTTGTGCGAATAAAGGTCCCGGGCAGGCTCCGGTTATTGCCCAGCCAAAGCCAAAAATCAATCCACCGAAAATCTGTCCTTTATTAAATTTTTTAGTGGGCAATTCTATCTTTTCCCCGGTAATAGTTTTAATGCTAAACCTCTTTATAAGCCATATAGATATGATGCCGGTTACTACTGCCGTTCCTATTAGACCAAACATGTGAAAGCTTTGGAGCCGAAACATTTCCTGAATGCGATACCATGAAATAACTTCTGATTTTACCAGGATAATTCCAAATAAAATACCCATAACTAAAAACTTTACATAAGACCGCCAAGCATCTTTCTTTGGTTGTCCGGCATAAGGTTCATCTAACGACCGCACTTCAAAATCCGTGTTGGTATGTATTGGTTTTATAAATTGATTTTGCATATTTATAATTTTAAAATAAATGGAACAATAAGGTTAGCCATAATAAAGCCGCCAGCCATAAAACTGATAGTGGCAATTAATGATGGCAGTTGCAAATTTGACAACCCCATTATAGCATGGCCCGAAGTGCAGCCCCCGGCATACCGTGTACCAAAGCCAACTAAAAATCCTCCAAAAACCATAAAGAACAAACCTTTTATGGTAAGCAATTGTTGCCAGTTAAAAATCTGTTCGGGCAATAGAGATGCTTGATTGGTAATACCGTATTGATTGAGTTCGGCAATCAAGTTTGGGTCAAGATCAATTGGATTGGGGTTAGTTAAAAAACTTGTAACAATAAAAGCACCCAGTATAATACCCCCTGCAAAATATAAGTTCCAGGCTTCCTTCTTCCAGTTGTAATTAAAAAAAGGAATTTTTGCAGGCAAACATGCAGCGCATATATGCCTCAATGAAGAAGAAATACCAAAGGTTTTATTACCAAGTATTAATAGTAATGGTACCATTAAGCCAATTAATGGTCCGGCAACATACCATGCCCATGGTTGTTTTAAAAATTCTATCATACTAAAAATTAATGTTTATCAGATTCCGTTTCTTTTGTTTGTTTCTTGAATAAGCCAAATAATATTGCACCAAAAAAAGCAAAATATAAAGTGCTGTTAATTGGACTTGATGTGATGGCACAGGTACCTGTTAAGCAACCCACATATTTCCAGTAGAGAAACCCTGCGAATCCGCCAACTAGTGCGCCAATGGGATAGAGTTTATTTTTGATCATCCAGTTCTTCATAATTGTATCTCCTTTTCTTTTTTAGTGGTTTTATAATCAACAGCACAGCCGGTACTGCCACAGCAACCAATATTAGCAATTGCTGTTATTAGTAAAAAGCCGGCTAATAACCCGAGTGTGGTATCCTTTTGTAAGACTGACATTACTAAAGCAATAACTCCCAATACAAGTCTTACCACTCTCATAACTGACCAATTATTTAAAATCGTTTTCATTGTTTTTTATTAAAATTTTGTTTTAAATCATCCAGTCCGCCGCCAAAGTTCCATTAATAGGTATTGGTTAAGTGTGATATTAGTCACTCAATTTTTACAATACAATTTCTTTAACAATAATGTAAATACCCATGATTAAAATAAACCATCCAAAACCATTTTTTAGTTTTTCACTATCTACTTTTTGATTAAAGTAATTGCCAATAAAAATGCCCGCAATAGCAATGGCTGTAACAATATTTATCAAACTCCAATCAATAGCATGACGACCTATATCGCCTAAAAAACCAATTAATGAATTAAGCGCAATAATCAAAAGCGATGTTCCTATAGCTTCTTTCATGGGCAGCTTCATTAAAACAACCAAAGCAGGTATTAGTAAAAAGCCACCACCGGCTCCCAAAAAACCTGTAACTAACCCTATAAGTACCCCACAAATAACCAGTAGTAAAGGGTTCTTTTTGGGTGCATTATTTTCATCAGAAATTTTTCTTTTTTTAATCATAGAAATGGAAGCCATCAACATAAGAACAGCAAATACAACCATTACAAACATGGAATATGTAATATTAAAAGAGCCAATTTTAAAAAGCACATCTGGCAACAAAGGAATGATAAATCTCCTGACAATAATGACTGTAGTAACTGAAGCGGACCCAAAGAGTAGCACAGTTTTAAAATTAACTAAACTACGGCGGTAATTACTGTATGCGCCTACCAAACTGGTAAAACCCACTATGAATAGTGAATACGAAATTGCTAAAGTTGGAGATACAGAAAATAAATAAACCAAAATTGGAATGGTGAGGATAGAACCGCCGCCGCCAATTAATCCCATTGATACACCTATTAATGCAGATGCTATGTAACCAACAATTTCCATAGGCGCAAAGATGGTGGATAACATTCAGGCCTACCGTGATAATAGTCACAGAGGGATTGATCTTTTTTTATCCATTCAATGAGCTAAGTTTTTCCTCTATTCGGCTTTAAGCCCCTGCCAAAGTAAGTTCCAAAATATTAAAAATGATGAGTGTAACTAAAGTCACCGATATGCTTATTTTCTTGCATGAAGTTTGCACGTCAAGGATTGAATATAAAGTCTATGAAATTGCTCCCTATTATAATTATCAGTTTAAGCTTTGCCTTTTTAGAAGCTCCAGCTCAAAAAAAGGTCAACAATGGAAGTTTTAACACTATCCTTAATATTCTTTTAAACCACGACGTGAAAGAAGTGACTGTGAACGAAGCAACTACCAGGAAAAATGCAATATTTTTTGATGCAAGAGAAAAAAAGGAATACAATGTTAGCCATATTAGAAACGGGGTTTATGTGGGGTATGATAATTTTGATTTGGCAGTAGTGAAAAATGTGGCCAAAGGAGCTGAAATAATTGTGTATTGTTCCATAGGAAAAAGAAGCGAAAAGATAACTCAAAAGCTAAACAAGGCGGGTTATACCAACGTGAGGAATTTGTTTGGTGGGATTTTCGAATGGGTTAATCAGGGTAATGAAGTTGTTGATGCAAACAACAAGAGTACGAAGAAGGTTCATGCTTATGGAAGGTTTTGGGGGCAGTGGTTGGACAAAGGTGAAAAAATTTATAATTAAAATAAGTAGAGCTAATGAACGATTTAATTCTTACTATCCAGCCTTATGCACTTGGAGGCGTATTTGTGCTGACATATTTGGCAGAGCATATAATACCACAACGTAAAGAAATTATAGACCATAAGCATGACTTAAAGAACATTTTAGTTGGAGTAATCAATCTTGTGTTAATAGCAGTAGTTGGAATCAAGTTTCAAAATGCAATTGAATGGCTAAACAATAAGCATTTTGGGATTTTAAAGTTTTTTTCTATCCCATCTTTTATCACCATTATTATTGGTGTATTGCTTATAGATATCTTTATGTATTGGTGGCATAGAATAAATCACGAATGGCGTTTTTTATGGTATTTTCATAAGTTTCATCACATGGATACAAAGTTGAACAGCACATCAGCCCTACGTTTCCATGTCGGGGAATTATTACTTTCTTATGTTAGTAAAATAATAGTGTTCTCACTTTTAGGTATCAGTCTTTCTGCAATACTTGTACATAGCCTATTGTTTTTCCCAATTATTGTTTTCCATCATTCTAATTTAAAAATATCTGAGCGGTGGGATTTATTTTTCAGACGATTTATTGTATCACCCCGTATGCATCGCATACATCATTCGGTCATAAAAATGGAAACTAACTCCAACTATAGTTCGGTACTACCTTATTGGGACATGATGTTCAGGAGTTACGTAAAGAAACCTTCGAAGGATATTGAATTTGGTGTTTGAAAAAAAGTGATTATGGGAAAAAAGGCGAGCAAAGTCACACAAGGGTTAATCATTTTTTATCCATTCAATTGAATTTCTATGAATTACAAGCCAGCCTTTTGCTTCCATCTTTTTTAATAGCCTGCTTACTACTTCTCTCGAAGAATTGATATCGCTTGCAATATCCTGGTGAGTCGTTTTAAGGTTGACACCTAATTTATCTACCTGTGATTTTAAATAAAATTCTAATCGTTCGTCCATGTTAGTGAAAGCAATAGCATCAATAGTTTTTAGCAATTCTTCAAACCGGTTTCTATAAGAAGTAATAACAAACTGATACCAGCTTTTGTATTGGCTCATCCATTGATCCATAAATTCTAAAGGAATGCTTAGTACAGTTACATCTGTCATTGCCTTTGCCAGTACCTCACTTGTTTCATGCTTTGCAGCACACACCATCGAAAGTGAACAAGCCTGCCCGGCTTCAAGATGATAAATGAAAAACTCCTTTCCATTATCGTCTTCTCTATATAACTTAACCAATCCATCTAAGATGAGCATCGTTGAACGGATGGTTTGCCCAACACGCAATAAAGTTTCACCTGCCTTTACTTCTTTTATGGTTGCATGATTTATTATTTCTTCATACAAGCCTTCTTCTAAACTGGGAAATTTGTTTTTTAAAAGTATTGTTTCCATATTATAAGCAAGGTCGCATAATAATTTCAAACAACTTCCGTACCGGGTAAATTGGTTCCTGAATGATGAATTCCACAACAACTAAGGGCTAGGGTGTTGTGCCGGGATGGTCCCGCTTCTAGCGGGGCGACCTTCCGATTGTATTCGGGACGCTATTATAACCGTGCAACGCTACATCCTGAACTTATTAAAATTGTCTTTGAAAATAAAAAAGCCCTCCATAAAAAATGAAGGGCTTGCATTGTGTGATTCGTCGGGATGGCAAGATTCGAACTTGCGACCTCCTGGTCCCAAACCAGGCGCGATAACCGGGCTACGCTACATCCCGAACTATTGGTTACCGATCTTTAAGAAC
>JAYUYX010000112.1:0-5442 GCA_043752205.1 Chitinophagaceae bacterium | reverse complement strand
TATTGTTACAGGAGAATCAAAATTTAAAACAACTTCCCCTGTTGCCCCGGTCTCCTGAACACCTTTGTATTCAAACTCCACTCCTCTGCATTCATTTTATATAACTTACCGTATTTTTTATATTGCTGTGCTACCATATCGGCAATACTTCCTTCCCCACGCATACGCACACCCCAGCGGGTATCATTAACCTTTCCATCGTGGCTTTGCTCTATTAAATGCCAAACCTTGTCAGCATGGTTTGGAAAATTCTTATACAGCCAGTCTTGAAATAAAAATTTAATGGCGCCGTTCAGTCGGATGAACGTGTATGCTGTGAATGTAGCCCCATTTTCAGCCGCAGCTTTCATGATACGCTGCATCTCGTGTTCATTCAGGCCCGGTATCATGGGGCCCATCATGATTCCCATCCGTACACCGGCACTGCTCAATTCATTGATCACTTTTAATTTTTGTTTGGCGGTAGTGGTACGTGGCTCCATGCTTCGCCGCAGGTCCTCATTAAAAGAAGTGATGGAAACCATGGCAGAAACAATTCCTTTTTTTGCCATTTCACTTAGTATGTCTTTGTCCTTCAGTATCCATGAATTTTTGGTGAGTATGCCCACAGGCTGGTTGAATTCATTACACACTTCAAGCAACTGCCTCGTTAAGCGGTATTGCTGTTCGGCAGGCTGGTAGCAATCGGTATTGCCGCTGAGCATGATCGGTGTGCCATCCCATTTGGGATGCATTAAAAATTTACGCAGTAGCTGTGGTGCATTTTTCTTGATCAATATCTTTTGTTCAAAATCGAGCCCGGCACTGTAACCCCAGTATTCATGCACATTACGGGCATAGCAGTAAATGCAACCATGCTCACAACCGGCATATGGATTCATGCTGTAGCCCATGCCTACATCTTTACTTTCAACTTTGTTTACAATGGTTTTTGATTGCATCTCTATGTATTGTGTACGCAGATTGGTTGCTTCCCAATCATCTATGCCTTCAATATTTTCTTGTGTGGATTCATTTTTGAGGAACCTGTTCTTTGTGTTGAACTGTGCACCTCTCCCTGCCAGGTATTGTATAGATTCTTCCTGCTGTGCTGCAGCAACTTTGTGATGATCCTGTTGTAGTTTTTCCATGAGTTGTTTTGTTATTACACGAATTTGAAGGCACGAACCTGCCTACCGGCAGGCAGGTTACACGAATTTTTTTCCCGTTTACTTTTAATATAATTTGAATTTTAATCAGAGGTTTGATTTATGCTACTACATAAATAATTCTCCCTGTTTTGTTGCCACGGGTAAATTCTCAAATTCAAAGCGCCGGGCTATTTCATATTTGAATGCTCCTACCGGACGTTTTAATAACAACATGGCAGTTGCTATGAACCTGCCGGTAAAATGTTTGTGGCTATATTCCAGCCAGCCCTTTTCATATTGCCAGGGCAATAGTTTTCTTGCAATGGTTAAATGTGGTTCTAAAATAAAATGAGGCTTATTATCTTCATTCAGTTTCATCAGTTTTTGCGTTTCGGTACGTATTTGTTTTACCAGCGCCTGTATTGGTACTTTACTCGTGATATTGATGTAAATAGTATGGCTGGGAAAACTGCCATAGTCTTTCAGCTCAATCTTTATGGGATGGTAACCCATGGCAATAGTTTTTAAATGATTGATCGTGCGCTCTTCATGCATTTCATATTGCACATAATTCACCAGCGTTACATGAGACTTGCTCCACCTTGCAGTTTCGGCCTTATACTTTTCATAAAAATCTTTTTTTACGTCCATGATCTTATTGCGAAGCTCTTCATGCGGCGACAGTACAAGCAGGTACTCATAAATGCGGTAACCAGGCAGTAAAGGCCCAAGTATCTGTTTCATGATTAAAATATTTTCGTTACTAAATTTGTTAGCTAATTATTTTAGCATAAATTTACTAAATAATTTGGTAATTAAATTAAAATCTTATGGAAGTGGAAAAATTTTTAGGCAGCAGTTACACTGGCAGCAAGCAGTTTAATCAGCATAATATAAATACCGCAAATGCCACCGGTTTTGGTGCTGCGGCAGATGATTATATGGAACGGGGCATTGACCTGAATGAGCAACTCATCCGAAATAAGTCGGCAACTTTTTTTATGAAAGTAAACAGTAACAGCATGGTTGATGCCGGTATTTATGAGGGCGATGTTGTGATTGTTGACAGGAGCCTGAATCCGCAAAATGGCAAAATTGTAATTGCTGTTGTTGATGGCGAAATGTTGATAAGGCGGTATGAAAAAACGCTTAACAGTTTGCGGCTGATACCCGAAACACCAAAACTTTCCCCTATTGAAGTAAGCGAGTTCAGTGACTTTAAGATATGGGGAGTGGTGGTTTATATTATACGAACTGTTTAAAACCCCGTCAGCGGTTGCAAACCCTGACGGCGGTTGGAACTGATTTAAAAATAAATAGAATACTATGGATATACAACCACTTATGGAAGGAGAATATTTTCATATTTACAACAGGGGTGTGAATGGTGAAGATATTTTTAAAGAGCAGCGAAATTATCATTACTTTTTGCAGCAATACATTATATACTGTTCTGATGTACTGGAAACATATGCGTATGCCTTATTAAAGAATCATTTCCATTTATTAGTATACGTAAAAGAAAATGTACTTGTCCCCAAACATGATGGACAGGGAACGATACAGCTGAATGCATCCAGGCAGCTCTCACACTTTTTTAATTCATATGCTCAAGCTGTTAACAAAGCCAATAACAGAACCGGGCCCTTATTTGAATCGCCATTTGAAAGAAAATTAATTGATGATGATAATTACCTCACGTCACTAATCTACTACTGTCACTTCAACCCAAAAATACATGAGTTTGTGAGAGATTTTAAAGACTGGGAGTTTTCATCTTACAACACAATTTTAAAAAACAATAATATTTTTTTATCATCACAAAAAGTATTGGATTGGTTTGGAGAGGTTGCTGCATTTGAAAAAGCACATAGTGACAGATATGGGGAAAGCAATATGGAAAAGTATATTATAGAGTAACGGATGACTCCCTAAAAACCGCCGTCAGGGTTTGCAACCGCTGACGGGGTTACACAAACAGTTTCTAATTAAACAACCACATGAAAGCAATTATAGATTGTAACAGTTTTTACTGCAGTTGCGAAAGATTATTTCTGCCGCATTTAGATAAAGCCCCGGTTGTTGTATTAAGCAATAACGATGGCTGTATCATATCCCGGAGTGATGAAGCAAAAACCCTGGGAGTAGAAATGGCAGGCCCCTATTTTATAGCAAAACCTTTAATAGAAAAATATGGGGTAGCTACATTTTCCAGTAATTATAATTTATATGGAGACCTCAGTTGGCGGGTAATGGAAACATTACGGGTTATGCTGGGAAAAGAAAACGTAGAAGTGTATTCGGTTGATGAAGCATTTTTGAATTTAGATGACTTTGCCGCTAAAGACCTGCAGCAGGTAGCGATGAATATCAGGGAAACAGTAGAACTGTGGACAGGAATAAAAGTTTCGGTAGGCGTGGCTCCAACTAAGGTTTTATCAAAAGTTGCAAACCACCTGGCCAAAAAAAATAAGGATGCCACAAGCTGTGTGGTGGTACTGGATACCAAGGAAAAGATCAGCACTGCATTACAAAATACGCCTATTGGCGAAGTGTGGGGCGTGGGCAGGAAATATGCCCAAAAACTTACGGATATGAATGCAGTATTTACTGCTTTTGACCTCACCAAAAAAACCGAAGAGTGGGCCAATAAAAACTTAGGGGGAGTGGTGGGTGTTAGGCTTATAAAAGAACTAAAAGGAGAAATTGCAAACGATATGAAAGCCGAACTGGTAGTAAAAAAGATGATTGCTACCACCAGGATGTTTGGCAGTCCGGTAAAAAATATCAGCGATATAAAAGAAGCAGTGGCAACGTACACATCCAGGGCTGCAGAAAAACTGAGAAGGCAGCAGAGTGCTGCAAGCATCATCAGCGTGTTTGTTGTACCAAAAGAACAAAGTAATAATACCTATTTTCGGCATGGACCAACTGTAAGCAGCTATATAACCTTACCCATTGCAACTTCTGCTACTAATGAATTAATAAAACCAGCTGTTAAGCTCGTGGATAAGCTTTATGAGGAAGGGCGAATATATAAAAAAGCTGGTGTAATGCTAAGCGGGCTCGTACCCGATGTAACTATCCAGGGAAATTTGTTTGTTTCAGACAATACTAACAGCAACCGTTTTTTGATGAGCATGTTGGATAATGTAAATTTTGCCATGCGGGATGACATGATAAAATTTGCGGCATCGGGCACAGACCGGGATTGGAAAATGCGGCAGGAATTGAGAAGCCCAAGGTACACAACCAGATGGGAAGAATTATTTAAAGTTAGTTAACTGAACAGGTCTTTTTGATCAGTGATAAATGTAGGTTTGATCAGATCCAGGCCTAGTTTCTTATTCATTTTATCAACAAGGTAAACAGTGAGTTCAGGTGATGTCGCTTCATCATGCATATGCATAAAAAAATATAATTCTTCCATTCCCTTATCCAACCAATATTTCATACGGGCAACCCATTCGTCTATCCTTGTATAATCTGTTTCATGCAGGCTGTTGCCTACATAGCGTATGAATGTTTTAGGAAGCGTAAGGTGCATATGGGCACAATCCCTTCTGCCGGCTGTATCAGTGATCACCGCTCCAATATTCAATTTTGAAAGTGTAGTAAACAATTCTTTACTTATCTCTTCTTTAGCAAACCAATCAGGATGCCTTACCTCCAGGAAGAATTGTAGGTCTGTGGGCAGCGATCGTAAAAAATCAAAAAGTTCTTCTTTTCTTTTTGGAGAAAATGTTTCACTAACCTGTATAAAAATTGGGCCCAGGTATTCTTTAAAAGCAACAATGCCCCGGAAAAACTCATTCATAATAAAATCCTTGCCTTTCAAACTGCCCCGGTGTGTTACTCCCTGGTACATTTTAGGGCAAAATTTAAAATCCTTTTTTCCCACTTTTGCTGTCCACTTTTTTATGCCGACCTCACCATATACTTTATAATGCGTAGCATTTAACTCAATACTGTTATAATGTTGCACATAATGATCAAGAAAATCTTTCTCTTTTGCTTTTGGCGGATAAATTTTACCCACCCATTCTGTTCTGCCCCATTTAGCACAGCCTATATACACAAGCGGCTTTTTTACAGCTTTTCCTTTAAGTATTTTCTTATTAAAGGATGGTTCTGCCTTTAAGCTAAAATCAATTGCATTTAAAGCTTCTTCAGCTACTCGGCCAAAATCCATATTGTTTAATTTATTATAAAATTGTTAATAGCAGGTTGCAGCATTTTGTAACAGAATAGTAAATATAATATGGCCGGACGCATGGGAATACCATTTCTATCGCGTGCGCTTAAATTCTTC
>JAYUYX010000111.1:0-13212 GCA_043752205.1 Chitinophagaceae bacterium | reverse complement strand
AACGTGGCCGTGATAAATGTGAATGTCACATCACCGGGTGTTTATACAATTGCTACCACAACTGTTAATGGTATCAGTTTTTCAGCTTCAGGCACTTTTAATATAACCGGGCCGCAACAGGTTACATTAAACGGTACGGGAACCCCAGCCGCTGCAGGTACTTTTAATTACCCGGTAAGTGGTAATGGAAATAGCTGTGCAATTCCGGTTATCATCAATTAAGATATGTAGCGGGCCAGAATATAAACTTTAGTTAAGACCGGCCAGAAGGATATTGAAATTTCTTTTTCAGCGTTGATTAAAATAATACAAGCAGCAAAGTTCCTGTTTTTATTATCTCATTAATAAAGTGAAAAAATTTACGGAACTTTAACTCTGCCCAACGGGTAAAATTTAAAAAAAAATTAATGAATAAATTACGTCCTCTATTATTTGCCGCCCTTATTATTTCATTTGTTTCCTGCGAAAAAGAATATAGCCTGGAAAACAACGGAAACATTGCCAATGAATTGATTGTAGGCGGAGACTGTCGCATAAGTAGAATCAATTATACTGATACAGCAGCTGCCGGCACAAACCTGGGTTCCCTGGAGGCGATCATCAACAGCCTTGATGTGGTAACTAAGATCACTAAGTTCGATAGTTTATCAAATACCATTGAGTTTATTGGCACACCTACTTACACAAACGATACAGTTTATATTAATCCCGATGAATATTTTGTGGTTGATATAAATAAACGGATAACAAAATTGCACGGGCTTGTAGATCCTACAGACCCTTTTTCGTTGCAGTTTGATGTTTTATTTCAGTATAATGGAACTGGCTACCTGGTTTTAAAAAATTATTTTTTTACCGGCAGTCCGCTTACACCTTTTTACCGGGTAGATTATATGTATACAGCGGGAAACCTAATTCGTATGACTGGGACTGATTTGGCGACAGGCAATCTGGAAATTGATGCAGATCTGACTTACTACACTAATATAGTACCCCGGAGGTATATTTATATTTTCCCAGATGAAGATAGTTATGCCGAATATACCCAGTTTTTTAATTTTGGTACAAAAAATTATAATGCTGTAAAAAAGATAACTGTTAGAAATTATGACCCAGGAAATGTTGTAAGGGATTCTGCGGTATCAACTTTCAGTAACTATATCATGAGCCGTGATACGTATGTTTTAAGTGTTCAAATGGGTGGAGATGACCAGCCCAGTATTCCGGCGCAAAAGGGTAAACTTAGTTTTAAATATAAGTGTAAGTAAAAATAAATTATAAAGAAAAAGGCTGTCAAATTTTTGGCAGCCTTTTTCTTTATTCAAGAACTTTAAATCTTTCCCACCATATTAGCAGGTATCACCCAATCGTCAAATTCTTTTTCGGTAACATAGCCAAGTTTTACAGCCATCTGTTTTAAGGTTGTACCTTCTTTATGAGCCTTCTGTGCAATTTCAGCTGATTTATAATAGCCGATCTTTGTGTTTAAAGAGGTGACCAGCATCAAAGAATTATCCAGGTGTTTTTTAATGTTCTCTTTAATTGGTTCAATACCCACTGCACACTTGTCATTAAACGAAACACAACCATCACCTATAAGCCTTGCACTATGCAGGAAATTATAGATCATTACAGGCTTAAATACATTCAGCTCAAAATGGCCATTGCTGCCGCCAATACCAATGGTAACGTCATTGCCCATAACCTGTGCAGCTATCATTGTTAATGCTTCGCATTGTGTTGGGTTTACTTTACCCGGCATAATAGAAGAACCGGGCTCATTATCCGGTATAAAAATTTCTCCAATACCGCTTCTTGGTCCTGATGATAACATGCGTATATCATTGGCAATCTTCATTAGGCTTACTGCAACTACTTTTAATGCAGCATGTGTTTCCACAATGGCATCATGTGCTGCCAATGCTTCAAACTTATTTTCGGCAGTTTTAAAAGGCAGTTTTGTTAGTTTGGCAATATGTTTTGCCACATTTACATCATACTTTGGAGGCGTATTAATACCTGTACCTACTGCAGTACCACCTAAAGCCAGTTCGCTTAAATGCGCCAGTGTATTCCTGATCGCTTTTAATCCATGGTCCAATTGCGAAACATAGCCACTGAATTCCTGCCCCACAGTTAATGGAGTGGCATCCATAAAATGCGTACGGCCAATCTTCACTACTTTTTTATAAGCCTTTGCTTTTTTATCTAAGGTGTTGCGAAGTTTGGTAATACCTGGTATGGTGGTCTCCATTAGAATCTTATACGCTGCAATATGCATGGCAGTAGGAAATGTATCGTTACTACTCTGCGATTTGTTTACATCATCATTGGGGTGCAGGTATTTTTCTTTATCGCTTAGTTTGCCACCATTTAGTACGTGGCCGCGGTATGCTACCACTTCGTTCACATTCATATTGCTTTGCGTTCCGCTACCTGTTTGCCAAACAACCAGTGGAAAATAATCATCTAATTTCCCTTCCAATATTTCTTTACAAACCCTGCCTATCAGGTCAGCTTTCTTTTTTGTAAGTACACCAGCCTGGTTATTTGTTATGGCGGCCGCATGTTTTAAATATGCAAATGCTTTAATGATCTCTTTGGGCATTTTATTTATGTCCTGTGCAATTTTAAAGTTGTCAATACTGCGCTGGGTTTGTGCGCCATAATAAGCATCAGTAGGTACATGTACTTCACCCATGGTATCTTTTTCAATTCTGTATGGCATAATTTGGTATGGGGTTTGATTTTGATTGCAAAGATAAAAGAAATGAAAATCCTCATCTAACAAACTTATTTGTAACTTATAAGCATAGCTTTACAATAATGCGTATTCAAATTATCCATAGGTTGCTTTTTCTGGCTGTTCTTTTCCTGTCATGCAACGATAAATTACCGGAGAAGATGATTCAAACAACTGTACAGTCAACGGAACAACAACCGGCTCAAGTTATTACTCCAGCTAAACCAGATTCAATACAGCCGGTGATTTCATCCATTATTGCTGTTGATACACAAAAAGTAAGTCCTGAAAATATTGTTGATTTTGCCAAGACCCAGATTGGTGTGCCTTATAAATACGCTTCTACAGATCCTGCACAAGGTTTTGATTGCTCGGGTTTCATCACGTATGTTTTCAAACATTTTAATATTGCTGTGCCCCGTTCCTCTGTAGATTTTACTAATGTTGGGAAAGACATTTCAATGGCCGAAGCAAAAAGCGGAGATCTTATTTTATTTAGGGGAACAGACAGTGTCAGTACAGTTGTAGGGCATATGGGTATTGTTACAGACAATACGGATTCTCTACGTTTCATTCATTCAACATCAGGAAGGCAGTATGGTGTAACTATAACTGCATTAGGTAATTATTATCAGCGCCGTTTTGTAAAAGTGATCAGGATCTTTTAGCGCAAAGATCATCTGCCTGTAAACACTGCTTTCCTTTTTTCTAAAAAAGCAGCAGTGCCCTCTTTCATATCATCAGTAACAAAGCATTCAGCAAATGCATCAATTTCTACCTGGTAACCATTTTTGGTTTCATCAAAAACCGCATTGGCGGCTTTGATACAGCCGGCAACAGCAAGCGGTGCTTTAGCGTTTATTACATCCAAAATACTCGTGGCTTTATTCAATAATTCTTCAGCAGACAATAAATAATTTACCAGTCCATATTGCAAAGCTGTATTAGCATCTATCATATTTGCACTCATCAGCATTTCTATTGCCCTGCCTTTACCAATCAGTTGTGTTAATCTTTGTGTGCCGCCATAGCCAGGTATCAACCCCAGGTTAACTTCCGGTTGTCCAAATCTTGCATTTTCCGACGCCAGTCTGAAATGACAGGCCATAGCCAGTTCGCAGCCTCCGCCTAATGCAAACCCGTTAACTGCTGCAATGATCGGTTTAGTACAGTTTTCAATTTTTGTAAAAACCATATCCTGGCCTTTTTGAGCCAGCTCTTTTCCGCCTGTTGCATCCAGTGTTAAAAACTCGGTTATATCTGCGCCTGCAACAAATGCTTTTGGGCCTGCACCAGTAATGATCGCTGATTTAATTTCAGCATTATTATACACTTCATCAATGGCTGCCGATAATTCATCGATCACTATTTTATTAAGTGCATTCAGTTTATCGGGTCGGTTAATGGTAATGGTGAAAATGTGGTTCTCTAAGTTTGTAATAAGTGTAGTGTACATAAATCAATTCTTTTCAAAAATATTGTTTAAAAATTCCTGTTCTCTTTAACCCAGTCTTTAATATAACCTGCAATTTCAGAAGTTGTAGCACCTGGTGCAAATAATTTTCCAACACCCATTTTATTGAGTTCGGCCATATCTGCTTCAGGGATAATGCCGCCTCCGGTAAGCAACACATCAGTCATCTCTTTTTCTTTCATTAAGGCTATAATTTTAGGAAAAACAGTGTTGTGTGCCCCGCTTAAAATGCTTACTCCAATTGCATCAACATCTTCCTGCAATGCAGCATTCACAACCATTTCGGGGGTTTGTCGTAAACCTGTGTAGATCACTTCCATACCCGCATCACGTAGTGCAGTGGCAATAACTTTAGCACCACGGTCATGGCCATCTAATCCTACTTTGGCAACTAATACTCTAACGGGTCTGTTTTGTTTCATGCAGTAAAAATAGTTAAAGCATTTTTAATTCTTTTTATCGTTTCAGTCTTGCCTATTAGTTCAGCAATTTGAAATACAGCCGGGCCAAACTTACCACCCACCAGCATGATGCGTAAAGGCAAAAGCAATTCGCCGGGTTTTATATTTTTTTCAGCAACCAGATTTTTAAATATTGTTTCAGTTTCAATTGCATTCCAGTTTCCAAGCGCTTCTAACTGCCCGGTATATTCATTGAAGAATAAAGCCTTTTCTTCATTCCATTTGGGTTTAACCGCATCAATATCCAATTGTTGGGGTGTTTTAAAAAAGAAGCCTGCATGTTGAATAAAATCAGGCAGAAGGGTACACCTATCTCTTACAAGTTCAATTACTTTATCCAGCAATGCATCATCAGATATATCTAAGCCTGCTGTTGAAAGAACCTCTTTAACTTTCAACTTTAAACTGTCAACTGTCAACTTCTTTATCCACTCATGGTTAAACCATTTTGCTTTTTCATAATCGAATTTAGCGCCTGCTACATGCACACGATCCATACTAAAATGCTCAATAAGTTCTTCCATGCTGTATAATTCCTGTTCTGTGCCATCGTTCCAGCCTAATACCGCCAGCAGGTTTATGAAAGCTTCGGGCAAAAATCCTTTTTCTTTAAATCCTTCTGTTAATTCACCAGTCTTAGGGTCGGTCCCCGCAGGGGCCTGTGGCCAATTCATAGCAAAAACCGGGAAACCATATTTGGCACCATCACGTTTACTTAATTTTCCATTTGGCCCCATGATCAGGGGCAGGTGAGCCCATTGCGGCATTTCTTTTTGCCAGCCAAGGTATTTCCAAAGTAACAGGTGTACAGGCGCACTTGGCAACCATTCTTCGCCTCTAAAAGCATGCGTTATTTTCATAGCATGATCATCAGCTACAACGGCTAAATGATAAGTAGGCATTCCATCGGCTTTCAACAAAACCTTGTCATCAACAAGGGAAGTTTCAAAACTTATTTCGCCGCGTATCATATCTGTAAAACTTACCTGTTCACCTTCTGGCATTTTAATGCGGATGACATGAGGAGTATCTTTTGCCAATAGATCCTGTACTTCTGCTTCTGTTAAACTCAGGCTGTTCCGCATCTTATAGCGGATGTTATGATCATATTGTGGAGATGGATTTTCTGGTGATTTGAAATCTTCACGCATTTTTTCAAGCTCTTCCTTTGTATCAAAAGCATAATACGCAAAGCCATCTTTTACCAATTGTTCAGCATATTGCCTATAAGATTCTTTTCTTTCGCTTTGCCTATAAGGTGCATAGGGACCTCCATGCAAGGGGCTCTCATCCGGCTGCATACCACACCAGTTAAGACAATCAAAAATATACTGCTCTGCACCTTCAACAAAGCGGGTCTGGTCAGTATCTTCAATACGCACAATAAAATTCCCCCCATATTTTTTTGCAAAGAGGTAATTAAATAAAACGGTACGTACACCGCCTAAATGTAATCCGCCGGTAGGGCTTGGGGCAAATCTAACTCTGACTTTACTCATGGCGCAAAGATAAGCTGCACATAGTTTAAAATTTGAAGCATAAAAAAATCATTCAGCCTCAGACTGAACGGTTGTATATAATTTCTTAAATAAAAATTATCGTAAAATAATAGTTCTTGGAGTTCGTCCATCAATAGAGATGGTTGCCAGGTTATCGCAGATAGTACCATCACCAAAGTTAATTATGGCGTAGTGATTGGGACCCTGAACCTTTAATACACCTTTATCAATATTTGCACAGTCAACTTTTCTTTGCAAACCTTCTAGTATTGTACATGTTCTGCTGATATTAGAGGAATTTGTAACAGTATGTGTACCGGATGTAACTAAGAAAATATCATCCAATACTGGTGGAGTACCTACGCCTGCAGTTTGTGTTATACTCCTGGTACCCTCATGCAGCCAGTATCTTGCATCAGGGGCTGTTATTTTTCCGCCAGTAGTAGTTCTTGTCCAGCTTCTGGTATTTGCAGAGCTGGTGTTGAGCCAGGTGTATGTTCCTTCTACCTTATACAGGTTAACAAAATAATTGGTAAAGGTCATGGTAGCTCTGCTGCCCGGCCTTCTTACAGAATCAGTAAGTTCTATATTTATTTTACCGCTGCGTGTAACTCCCCTATGTGTGCAGGAAACGCCAAAATCAATTACAATTGTTTTTGGAAATCCTGAAGCAGGCGTGATGGTAACTGTAGCGCAAGGAATAATGTTATTTACAGGCTCCGGTGCAAAATTACCGGCAATGCTGTAGTCCTGTGCAATTTCCAAAAAAACATCCTCAGCATCCTGAGAAAGATTATTAGAGATTGCCTGGTTTCCGCTCAATTCAAAAGTAGTCTCCAATTCGTCTTTAGTGTCTGATTTTTTACAGGAATTAAAAATAATTGCAAGAGAAATGGCAGCGATCACTACCAGTGGCATTTTCATTTTCATAAATTTGAGTTTTGTGTGATGTAGGACTGATCTTATATGAAGAGGTTTAAAGGTTAAAAAATATTAATTTGCTTTATGTATTATCCGGTAAAAACGCCTGAATGGGCTAGCAAATTGTTTAAAGGATGTATCTGGCAGATGTCGGAGACCGAAAAAAGCATCTTTTTAACTTTTGATGATGGGCCACACCCTGAGGTTACTGGTTTTGTATTGGATGAACTGGCTAAGTATGGGGCAAAAGCAAGCTTTTTTTGCATTGGTAAAAATGTTGCTGAAAACCCGGAAATGTACAGAAGGATCCTCGATGACGGCCATGCAGTAGGCAATCATACTCAGGACCATTTAAATGGGTGGAAAACGAAGAATGCTGATTACCTCGGGAATATTTTAAAAGCCAGGGATCACATTCAATCGGAACTCTTCAGGCCTCCATATGGAAGGATCACTCCTGGGCAGGTCAACTTGTTAAAACAACAGAAGCCATCCTTTAAAATTATTATGTGGACCATCTTAAGCGGAGATTTTGATGTTAACATTACACCTGAACAATGTTGTAAGAATGTATTACAGCATGCTGTAAATGGTTCTGTGGTTGTATTTCACGACAGTGCAAAAGCAATGGAACGTTTAAGGTATGCTTTACCGCAAGTATTACAAAGTTTAACGGAGAAGGGCTATGCTTTTAAAAAAATTGATTTCAGCGTTTGAAAAATTTAAACAAAAAGGGCAAAAAATTGGGCCGGGGTAGAAACCCTGGCCCGTTTTTAATCCGTACCCTATGAAAACTGGGCTAAAAGTACATTGTTGTTGTTAAATTAACAACAATTTTTTTAACAGTTTTTAAAGGGTTATAACGTGCGGTACTCCATTAATATAAATTATGGCCTGATTATCACAGTTTCCGTTCCCATAATCCAGTAAGGCAGGCCTTCCATCCCTTACTAATCTTACTGTTCCCTGTACGATCCATGGGCAGGTGAATTTTTTGATCAGGGGTTCTACAACTACCGAAGCCCAGGTATGGCTGCCTGAATTTGAGCCTGCAGCACTGCCGGTTATTTTATAAATATCATCCAAAGGGAAACTAGGGGTGCCGTTGCCAGTGATCTGCAGAACATTTTTAATGCTGTTCCAATTTCTCCACCTGTTAGTATTGGTATTGGTGACCTTACCGTTTATTACTACAACCTTCCAGCCCTGCATGTTGGAAGTGCTGGTGTTTTCGGTAATATGGCTACCCTCAATTTTAAAACTGTCAACATGATAACCAATAAATGTTGTTGATACTTTTGCCCCAGGCACAACCATTGGATTAGTATAAATAGAAATGATCTTCCCTTTTCTGAATTTACCATCACGCCCTAAGCAGCCAGTACCAAAATCAATGGTCACAGTTTTAGGAAAAACATGAGGGATGTTGGGCACTACGGTGATTGTAAAGCAACGGGCTGTATTGCTGGTTGTAGTACTGCCCAGTTCAAATAAACCTGATACGTTAGCGCTCATACCAAGGTCTTCGCCTACTTCGCTGCTGTTCATACTGGCAGTAATATTGAACACATCATCAAATTGGGCCTCTGTTTCAGCTTCCTGTTTTGAAATTTCCTGGGTAGCTACCAGTTCGGTTGCTTCTGTTGCAGGAGTAGTTGTATTCATGCTGTCTTCTTTTTTACAGCTTGAAAGTGTTAAGGCTCCAATAAGGCTACATGCCAGGAGCCATGTGGAGAGGTTTAATGTCATTTTCATAAAGTAATCTTTTAAAAAGGTGAATAAAACGAACAGGCATATGACCAAGGGTTGAGAGCATAGTTTAAAAGAATCGTTAAATTAATTTTAAGCATTTTTGTATTTCAAACATAATTATGACCGTAGATACACACTGCCATTTATACCTTGATGAGTTCAAAAATGATATAACTGAAGTAATTAAAAGAGCAGAATCTGAAGGCGTAAGTAAATTTTTTTTGCCGGCAATTGACAGCGCTGAAATTGAGAATATGTTATTACTTGAAAAAAAATTTCCCGGGCAATGTGTTGCCATGATGGGTTTACATCCCTGTTCTGTAAAAGAGAATTACCTGGATGAATTAAGCATAGTAAAAGCATGGCTGGCAAAAAGAAAATTTGCAGCGGTTGGGGAAATTGGGTTAGACTTTTATTGGGATAAAACCTTTATAGTGCAACAGCACGAATCTTTCAGGATGCAGATAGAATTATCACTTCAACATGATCTACCAATTGTTATACATACCCGGAATGCGATGCAGGAAACAATTGATGTAGTAAAGGAATTTGTGCCCCGAGGGATACGGGGTATCTTTCATTGTTTTGGAGGAACTGTGGATGAAGCAAACGAGATTATCAACGCAGGATTTTATTTGGGAATAGGAGGGGTGGTAACTTATAAAAAATCAGGCCTGGCAGAAATGCTGAAAAAAATTGATCTAAAACATATAGTGCTGGAAACAGACTCTCCATATTTAACCCCAGTTCCTTTTAGGGGAAAGCGAAACGAAAGCAGTTATTTAAAATATATTATTGAAGAACTGGCATTGATAAAAAATATTTCAGTTGAAGAAGTGGCGCTAATTACAACTGCCAATGCTGAAAAAATATTCGGCTCATAAGTGTTGAAACTGTATTTTTGCCACCCGGTAAAAAGGAGATTTGTCCGAGTGGCTGAAGGAGCACGCTTGGAAAGCGTGTATAGGGGAAACTCTATCGAGGGTTCGAATCCCTCAGTCTCCGCATCAACCTTCATTGCTAGCAATGAAGGTTTTTTATTCCAAAACCTTTTCCATCTGTGTACTTCTTGATCCTTTAATTAAAATATTTACCTGTTGCATACCCTGTTGTTTAAACCATTCTTTTGCTTGTATAGCATTCTCAAAATTTAAATAAGCATGTTTTGTTTTATTAAAGTCTCCGCCAACCAGCACTACATTTTTCCATTTGTATTTATTGATAAGGTTCACCAGCTCCTGGTGTTCTTTTTCACTTTGTAACCCCAATTCCATCATTCCGCCAAGTATCAACACCTTATCACTACCACCACTGGTTATCTCAGCATTACTAGCCATCTTTGCAAAATTTTCTATGGCAGCTTTCATACTGCTTGGGTTTGCATTATAAGCATCGAGGATAATTTTATTGCCATCTTTTTCAATTAACTGAGACCGGCTGTTAGATGGTAGATAATTTTCCAATGCATTTTTTATTTTATCATCTGGCACTTTAAAATATTTTCCAATTGTTACAGCCAGTAAAATATTCGGCAGGTTATATTCTCCCACCAGGTTCGTTTTAATGGTATTAATATCAGCACCGGTGCTAATAATTACTTCCAGCAGGTCAGCGCTGCTTTTAACTTTACCGGTAACATCTGCATTCCGGGTTCCATAAGTAATAACGGATGATATCCCTTTACTCATTTCCTGTAAATAATTATAGTCCTGCATGATAAAGGCTGTGCCATTATGCTGTCTTAAATAATCAAACAATTCTCCCTTGCCTTTGCGTATGCCTTCTTCGCTGCCAAAGCCTTCTAAATGTGCCTTTCCGCAGTTTGTAATAACACCATGCGTAGGCATAGCATATGTACAATAGCTTTCTATTTCTTTTTGATGATTGGCACCCATTTCTATAATACTGATTTCTATATCTCTTTTAATTTTTAAGATAGTAAGCGGTATACCAATATGATTATTAAGATTACCTTCTGTGGCCGAAGTTTTGTATGCTCCTGATAAAACAACGTACATTAATTCTTTTGAAGTTGTTTTGCCATTACTACCCGTAACGGCAATAAAAGGAATAGATGGATCAAATTGCATGCGGTGATGTAATGCAAGATCCTGCAATGTTTTTAATACATCACCTACCTGCAGTATTCTACTATCCTTAGTATTTATTTCTTCATCAACAATGGCATATTCAGCGCCATTTTCCAATGCATGTTTTGCAAATTCATTCCCATTAAAATTTGGCCCTTTAAGGGCAAAAAAAATGTCTCCAGGTTTTATTTTCCGGGTATCAGTTTGAATAGAGGGAAACCTGAGATATAAAGTATAGAGTTCGGGTATTTGCATACACCAAAATTAATGGGATATCTTTAATTAATGATACTAAAAAGCCTTCCCGGAAACGAGAAGGCTTTTTTAAATATGGTTTAAATTTTTTTATTTCTTTTTCTTCCGTGAATTTTGTTTCCGCTTACCAAAGATATTGCCCTCCTTAAATCCAGGTCCTTCAGGAGGCCCTAAATAAGTTTGAGCACAACGAAAACCAACAGTACTTGCAGACTGCGTCTCCTGCATAAACCTGCGTGTGCCGGGTGATAACCAATAAGGTCTGTCATTCCAGCTACCACCTTTAATAACTCTTGATGAATCATTAATTAAAGAAGTAATACCGTATCCATATGAAACACCACTCGAAGAATCTCCATCCAGGTAATTGATAACATCATTTTTTTGGTAATTAGAACGGTTCTTAACTTCCTCGTCAGAAATATCTACTTTTTTAAGACGTCCCATGCTGTCTCTTTCATATTCACCACCCGTATTCTTATAATATTTTTGAAATTTATTTCCACGGAAATAATTAAAATCTTCACCATCAGTAGGAGTCATTGGCCTATACACATCACCAACCCACTCACTTACATTACCACTCATGTTATATAAGCCAAAAGCATTTGGATAGAAAGACTTGATATTACCTGGTATAGCAGCACGGTCATTTAAACCACCTGCAATACCCATATTATCACCACTTCCACGCTTAAAGTTGGCTAAGAATTTACCCTGCCAGCTTCCACGGCGATTATCACGTAATCCATTAGGGTTATTGCTCCAGGAGTATATCTGTTGATTGGAAAATAATTCTTCACCTGACTTCTTTTCACTCTTGCGGGGATTAGGATTTTGAGCTAACATGCCATATGCAGCATACTCCCACTCAGCCTCAGTGGGTAGACGGTATCCCATATTCAAAATCCCGTCTTCCATGCGCAAAGTAGCCCTGGGTTTACCATTTACATCTTTAGGAGCATTCTTTGATTTTGGTTTTCCTTTACCCTGAATCATATCAGGAGACATCAGGTATGTTTCTGTATTAAATGATCCATCTGCTCCCGATCCTTTCATCGCTTTTTTGATAGCATCTTTTTTAAGATATCCGGTATTCTGTAGGTTTAATTCATTAACCCTGTCTGTTCTCCATATACAAAAATCATGTGCCTGACGCCAGTTTACACCAACAACAGGATAATAATTATAAGAAGGAAAACGGAAATAATACTCTACGTAAGGCTCATTATAAGCCAATTCTTCACGCCAAACCAGTGTATCTGGCAGCGCTTTATTCAGGATATTAGTATCGCCTGAAAATGTATTTTCCAGCCAATAAAGATATTCTCTGTAGTGAACATTGGCAACTTCAGTCTCGTCAATGAAAAATGATGGAACCGTGATACGACGGGGAATATTATTCCAGTCACCCATTACATCTTCATCCTTGGCACCCATTACAAAGGAACCGCCCTGTACAAAAACCAAACCTGGTCCTGCTTTGGGATATTTTACTTTAGAAACATGAAAATTTCCCATGTTTTTGTCATCATAATTCCAGCCTGTAGCCGATGACTTGCTTTGTTTTTTACCAAAAAGGCCGCCTTTTTTACATGCACTTAATGAAAGCGCCGCAACTACAAGGATCAGTGCATTTTTACCAGAAAATAGTTTAATCATGTTCATTCGTTTATCGTATTGTTTTAACGAAAGGTTTTCTTAATTATTGTATATGAGGTTATACCGGTTGCGAATATAAAGACTTTAGGTGAAATTGAATTATTTCCAGGTCTTTTTTTAAAGTTAAAATGCATCCGCTTTGAATTCTTGAAGAAACAAGCCGAAAACAAGTGATTAAAAAAAATGTCTTTTAGGAAGATCATTATCTTCGGAACAAATGCTTGGGGTACTTAAAAAATATTTATTTCTAAAATCAAAGTAAACTTGCGTAAACTGAATGGGAAAATACATGCGGCTATAAAAAAAATATTATCTGTACCAAAAAAAGTGTGAATAATATTTTGAATAGCTAAAA
>JAYUYX010000110.1:0-13228 GCA_043752205.1 Chitinophagaceae bacterium | reverse complement strand
ATTAATTTTAAAACTATGTTGCCTGTTGGGATGTTTAGGATTTATTTTATTGTACCTGTAACCTATAACTGCACCGGCAATCAATGCAGTGTTAAATGAATATCTTAGAAAAGGATTGTCTGCCAGGGTCTTTTTAAAACTGTCTGTTTCATTATACAGCCGTGCAAATTCAAAATTCAAAGGTTTAAATATCCATTGATGCGCCTTACGGGTAGTACCATTAAAACCAACGCCAAAATTAAACGACTGCAGGTTGAATAGATTAATACGGTTAATATAAGAAACCTTGGTATTGATGAAAGTTTCGGTGGATACAAACCGCCTGTCACGGTTAAAATTGCCAAAAGGAAAAATAAACCTTGGGAAGATGATGGTATTTGTATAGCTTATTTCGTTGGAGTTAATGAGGTTTTTTTTATTACTGCTGTCGGGCCTGAAATTAAATTCAACACCGCCAAGTAATGAGTTTGTCATTTTAATTCCTTCTTTACGCAGGTTGCGGTTGAGAAAAGAAATACTGCCTGATAAGCCAAGGAGGTTCCCGGCATTGGCGGCTGTTACATTATTGGTATTGCTGGAAGCAGAATAGCTTGCTTCAATCGATGCTTCATAACCATATTGCTTTCCCGGCATCAATTGTACAATGAGGTCTATTTTATAAAGGCTGTCTTTATCTTTACGCTTCACTTCTTCTACAACAATATTGGTACTTTGCCATACGCCTGCACGTGCAAAACTGTTCAGTGATTTGTAAAAATCTGTCTGGTTATATAAATTCCCTTTTCGCAAATACATTTGGCGGGCCAGGAACCTGTTACGAAACAAATATTTATGGTAGCGGATGATAAAACTGGTATCGGCTGCACAGCTATCGCAACTTTTCCTGATGATATATCTTTCAGTCATAGAATTATCCGAAAGATTATCACCGTTCTTATAATCTGGTAAAATATAAATATTGTTGATGTAGTATTGCTTTAATCTACTGCTGTCTGCAGGTGGGTTTAAAACCACTGCCAACTTTATGGTAGGAGAGTCCCTGGCCTGCTGAGCTTCTGCCAATAACCTTAACTGTTCAAAAATATCATCAGTAATGGTGGTTAACGCAGCAACAGTTGTATCGCCACGCATTACCAGTTCTTCGGAAGTAAATTTATAATAGCCGTTGTTATGATATATATCTACCAATCTGCTTAACTCACCAAGAACTGCTGCCTTGGTTACGGGATTCCCTTTTTTAATTAAGGTTTTGTCCATATTTTCTATCGCCAGTTTTTGCAAATCAGGTTTTCGCAATATGTAAGCAAACGTATCAATTAAAGTAGGCTTATTAACTTCTACTGTATATTTTACATGCACTCTTTGCTGGTCGCCAACATTAAAAGTATCCGCATCAAAACTGGCTGATGCTTTATAATATCCCAGGTGCAGCATAGAGGTTTCCAGGTTACGGGCGCTTCTTGCAGCAGCGTTACTGTCATAGGCAGGTGGACTTACAATTATATGCCGGATAAAATATTTATCTATGATATTAACTCTGGAACTGTCATCAAGTTGAGCATTCAGCCGCTGTCTTAATGTAGCTCTTTCGTCACTGGTAAATTTTCCTCCCTTAACTTCGATAATATTTTTAGTAATGAAAGGTTTGCCTTTCTGGTATTTTTTAGGGATGGTGCATGCAGAAATAAATAAACAAATGAAAAGAAAACATTTCAAATGTGACAGGCAGCTGTATTTAATTATTGGGTTAAAAGGCATACATAAAAAGCGACAATGTTAAGCAAAACACATACCAAATATATCCAAAGTTTATGGCACAAAAAATTCAGAGATGAATTGGGTTTGTTTATTGCAGAAGGGCCGAAGGTAGTAATGGATCTTTTAAACAGCCGAAAATTTATTTGCAGAGAACTGGTTGCGCTTCCAGCATGGATATCTGAACATAGTAAATTACTTTCAGCACAAAAGGATATTGCTGTTACCGAAGTGCAGGATTTTGAACTTGCAAAAATATCATCCCTTTCATCTGCCCATCATGTGCTGGCCATTTTTGTAAAAAGGAAACAGGATCTTAAAATTAAAACTGCCGGTAAAATAACATTGGTATTGGATACCATACAGGATCCGGGTAACCTTGGCACCATTATACGTATTGCTGATTGGTTTGGCATAACTGATATAGTTTGTTCTATTGGCTGTGCCGATATGTATAATGCTAAAGTAGTGCAGAGTACCATGGGCAGCCTGGGCAGGGTTAATGTTTTTTATACAGATCTGTTGCAATGGCTGCAACAAAATAATACGGTTAACATGTATGCAGCATCGCTGGAAGGAAAAGATATAAATACGCTTGGTAAATTGAAAGAAGCGATAATCATCATCGGTAATGAAGCCAATGGTGTAAGCCAGGAGGTAATGAATTTAGTTAATGAAAAGATCACCATTCCAAAAATTGGGAATGCAGAGTCTTTGAATGCGGGAGTAGCTGCGGGCATTATTCTATCGCATGTAAAATAACTTACCTGAATTGTATTGCCTTAACCGGTTTTATATTTTTTATTAAAAGCGTAGGAATGATGAGTGTGGCAAAAGACACAGCCAGAGTTGCCAGGCAAATTAATAAAACCTGCCACCACACTACATCTGCATGGGCAGCACTCATATAATAAGCTTCTTCATTCAGTTTTATAAATCCTGTTTCTTCCTGAAGCCAGCAAATACCCAGCCCAAGCATGGCGCCGGCTGCAATACCTGTTATCGCAATTACAGTAGTGTTGTATAAGAAGATGAGCTGCACATTCCAGTCAGATGCACCCAATGCTTTCAATATGCCGGTCATCCTTGTTCTTTCTAAAACCAAAATGATCAAACAGGTGATAAGATTTACAACAGCAACCACCATCATAATCAGTAGCAGCATATTTTTTATCTGTCCCTGTAAGCCAAGCCAATCAAAAATATTAGGATAAATTTCTTTGATGGACCTGCTATACCAGGTTTGCGGGAGTTCATCATAAATATATCTATTGAGCGTGTCAGTCTCTTTGTAATCATGCAGAAAAATTTCGTAGCCACCTATCTGGTCGGGCTCCCAGTTATTTAACCTGCGAATGAGGTTAATATCGCATAAAGCAAAATTCTTATCATATTCGTCAATGGCTGTTTTATAAATGCCTGCGATCTTTAGCCAGCGTGCAGTTTTTGTTCCATCTTCCCTGAAAAAGAAAACAAAAACACTATCATTAATTGTTGCTTTTAACTGGTTGGCGGTATAAGTTGAAATATTTAATTCGTTGCTGTAGCCGCTGTCTTTGAACGAGACCCATTTTCCCTGCTGGAGAAAAGGCTGCAGTCTTGTAAAATTAAAAGAAGAGTCAACGCCTTTTAATAATACGCTTTCAATATCGGCATTATATTTAATGATCGCCGACTTAGTTGCAAACCGCTCAACTGATTTTACAGCTGTTAAACCTTTGAGAAATCTTTCAATCGTATCATTTTGCGTAATGGGATATTCTTCTGCTATACTTACCCTATCCTCCACATCCTGTTGCACCCGTACATGCCCCCAAAAACTAAATACTTTATTACTGATAACCTGCTGAAACCCGTTTACAAAGCTCATAGCAACTATCATAATGGCCACACTGATGGCTGTAGCACTGATGGCCAGCCTGATGATAAATTTGGAAAAAGTCTTTTGCCGGTTGAAGGCAATACGCTTTGCTATGAAGACAGATACATTCAATCGGTATATTTTTTGGTATCTTACAAATGTATTTTATTTAAACGTAATGATTAAGGATAACATGATAAAAGTTGAAAATCGTAATTCGTTACAGAGCAGCAAAAACGTTGTTTTATTTATAATTGCATTGATTTGTTTTCTTTGTACAAGTAATACATTTGCCCAGGTAACTGATGCTGTTTACAAAGAAAATATTAAAGCAGTACGTTTTCATGTTTATGGCGACCAGGAATCGCTGCCGGTTTATAAGATCAACAGTACCGATCAACTTGAACTTAATTTTGATGACCTGGATGCGAATGTTAAAAGTTATTATTATAGTTTCCAGCTTTGCAATTACGATTGGACCCCGGTTGATATCAGCCCGTTTTTATACACTAAAGGTTTTACGCAACAACGGATCGCAACATACCGCTATTCTTCCATTGCATTAACCAGGTATACGCATTACCAGGCTATGTTACCCGACAGGAATACAAGCTTAACCATGTCGGGCAATTATATTTTAAAGGTTTTTTTAGATGGAGATACTTCCAAGTTGGCCTTTACAAGACGCATGCTGGTGCTGGAACAAAAGGCTTCAATAGGAGGGCAGATACTGCAGCCCTTTGCACCACAGCTTTTTAAAACACATCAAAAGGTTCAGTTCAGTGCTAACATTAATGGCTTAAATACGTTTAGTGCTGCACAACAGGTTAAAGTAGTGATACTGCAAAACAACCGCTGGGATAACTCGATAAAAGATATTAAGCCAACTTTCGTAAGGGGCAATTCATTGGAGTATTCCATGGAAAATAATTTGGTATTCAGGGGAGGTAAAGAGTGGCGCTGGCTCGACTTGCGAAGTTTACGACTTCAAAGTGACAGGGTAAAAACTGCAGATTATAAAAAGAACTCAACAAATATGTACCTCTTCCCGGATGCAGACCGCAGTGCTCAACGCTATGTGTATTTCAGGGATCTAAATGGTATGTACTTAGTTGAAACCTATGAGACCATTAATCCTTATTGGCAGGGTGATTTTGCTACTGTACATTTTAGTTTGGCTGCACCTAATGCCACACCTTATGCTGATAAAGATATTTACCTGGCCGGGCAGCTTACCAATTACGAGTTTAACGATAAAACAAAAATGGTTTTTAATGCAGAAAAAGGAGTTTACGAAGTAACTGCATACTTAAAACAGGGCTACTATAATTACACATATATTGCTGTAGACAAAAATAATCCTGCAGACAGGCGTGACCTTGAAGGAGATTATTGGGAAACTGAAAATAGCTATACCATTTTAATGTACTATAAATCATTTACTGATCGTGCTGATCAATTAATTGGTGTTGGAAAAATTAATTCCAGAACAGATAAACCAGGCATCAGTTTTTAATAAAATTGGCCTTGTTGAAACATTTTTTTTAAATAATAATTATTAATTCTTAATCGTTCCTTATCTTTGTCACGGCAAGTCTTATACGACCAGCTCCTATTGAACTCCCCCAGGACCGGAAGGTAGCAAGGGTAGATGGTTGAGCGGTGCGATGTAAGTAACTTGCCATTTTTTATTTAATATTGTAGAGGTAATATTGAATATGTATGAACTCCCTACAACTTGAAGGTCGTCTCAAATCTTTGGCTTATAGAATCGTTAACCTCTGTGCTGCCTTACCCAATAGTAAAGTTTCAAAAGTGATAGAAAATCAGCTTCTGAGATCAGCTTTCTCAGCTGCAGCTAATTATAGGGCAGCTTGTAAGGCCATGAGTAAAAAAGCCTTTGTTTCTAAATTAAGTATCGGATTTGAAGAAGCAGATGAAACTTTATTCTGGCTGGGGGCAATAGAAGAATTAAAATTATTGCCTGTAGAGAAGTTGTCAGCAATTATTAAGGAAGCTACAGAATTGGCAAGTATCTTAGCGGCGGCAAGAAAAACATCTCAAAATAACTTGAAATAAATATTAAATATTAATTCTTAAATATTACATTACTTATGAAATTTTTTATAGATACAGCCAACCTGGCACAAATTAAAGAAGCTAATGACCTCGGCATCCTGGATGGTGTTACCACAAACCCATCATTAATGGCAAAAGAAGGTATTAAAGGCCAGGAAGCAGTTATGGCCCATTATAAAGCCATTTGCGAAATGGTAGATGGAGATATTAGTGCCGAAGTTATTTCTACTGATTTTGATGGTATAGTAGAGGAAGGGAAAAAGCTGGCAGCTATTCACCCTAACATTGTGGTTAAAGTACCAATGATAAAGGATGGCATTAAAGCATTAAAATGGTTTACAGACAATGGCATAAAAACAAACTGCACATTGATATTTAGTTCAGGCCAAGCCATTCTTGCTGCCAAGGCAGGTGCAACTTATGTATCTCCATTTATTGGAAGGATAGATGATAGTGGTTGGGACGGCATGGACCTTATTCACCAGATGAGGCAAATATTCTCTATGCAGGGATATAAAACAGAGATATTGGCAGCATCTATCCGTAATCCAAATCATATCATTAAATGTGCTGAAGCTGGCGCTGATGTATGTACCTGTCCACTGGATTCGATCCTGGGATTATTAAAACACCCATTAACAGATATAGGGCTGGCGAAGTTTTTAGAAGACGCTAAGAAATTTGCATAGTATTTACTTGTTATAGAAAATGCCCGGTAATTCTTTTACGATTACCGGGCATCTTATTTTGGGTGCATAAATAAATTTAACCTCTTTTAGTTTTAGACTTGTTCATGAGTTCGTCCATCGACTTTAATTCAGGATCGGGCTGCTGCTTTATGTAGATCGAAAACTCCTTTACCACAGAAGGATTATTTTTTAAACTTACTTTAATATCTACTCTCTCAACACTGATATTGTTGTCGATCCATAAACTGTTTCCATTGAATTTGCCCGAAGATGCCCAGAAAAGAAGATGGTTGCTATCTAGGGGCAAAAAATTACCATTTGACAGTTTTCCATCTATGTTAATATAGTTGAATGTGCCTTTTTTAAGACTGTCTGTATACAGGTTAACATATATGTTTTCTACCTTTTGCGCTTTTGCAAAAAATGAACACAAAACGAATACAACGAGTAAAATTTTTTTCAATTTGTTTGTTTATGCAAAGATGGAAAAAATTATGCCATCATACTATTTGCAAGGTGTTAAAGTTTATTTATAGATGTGAATACTAAAAGTTGCCTGCTTGTAGCCTTTTAGCGTTGGGGTGGGCAGAGATCATATTTGCCGATGTAGACCACAAATACAAATGCATGTTATTGCTAACATGCATTTGTACATAATTATTTTTAAAACTACATTCTTAATCCTTTATATCTAATAGTACCTTCTGGCCATTAACAACCGCTTTAACATCACCATACCTGCCCACTTTTAATTTTTCGTATTTATTTTCAATTACCACTTTTCCCTGCTTATTGATCATGCCTGAAAGGCCATTCTTTTTTGTAAGGGCATAAGCTCCATGAAAACTTCCAATATACTCGTAATCGTTTTTGGCAATCACTTTTCCTTCTGTATTTATCAATCCTATTTTCCCTTGTTTGGTAGTAACGGCAAGTGCATCATTGCCAAATGATCCTATCTTATCGTATTCTGGCTTAACAATTTCTTTACCATCTTGTTTGATCATACCTACAAGGCCGTTCTTCCAAACAAGGGCAGTGCCTCTATAAAATTTACCTATGCGGTCATATTGTTTGCTGGTTTCCTGTGCAAAACCCTGTAATGTAAATAAAGTGAATAAAAGAAAGATGATCTTTTTCATAATGCAGTTTTAATGTTTTTTATTTTTAAATGTAAAGTCTTTAGCCAATAAAAATACAGAAAATAATGAAAAACGGCATGATTATATAGGTACACAGAAATTGTTATTCATAGTGTAGTACGGCCAATGCGCTCGTAGCTAAAAGAATTATCCTAATAATTGCTACAAATAGTTGATTACCTTACGTTAAATTATAATTGAATGTTTATATTAAAGATAATAATTGCAAGCACAAGGCCAGGCCGTAAAGGGCCTGCAATTGCAGCATGGATATATGACCTTGCAGCGAAAAGGACAGAATTAAAAGTAGAACTTGTAGATCTTGCCCAGGTAAACCTGCCTTTTTTAGATGAAGAAAAACATCCCCGATTAAAAGAATATGAGTATGAACATACCCGGAACTGGAGCAAAATAATTGAGGAGGCTGATGCTTTTTTGATAGTGACCCCGGAATATAATTTTGGTTATCCGGCTCCTTTAAAAAATGCCCTTGACTTCTTGTACAGCGAATGGAATTATAAACCTGTTGCCTTTGTGAGCTATGGCGGTATTGCGGGCGGTACAAGATCTGTACAGCAATTAAAACAGATCGTTACGGCTTTAAGGATGATGCCCATTTCTGAAGATGTACATATTCCCTTCTTTACAAAGTATATTGATGATAAAGGAATTTTTAAGGCAGAGGATATACATATAAAATCTGCAGATACAATGCTTCATGAACTTGAAAAATGGACTGCTGCATTGTTACCTATGCGGAAGGGGAACGAGCAATAATTGCAGTGAAACACTTTCTAACCACAAACATTATTTATGAGTTGGATCTGGATTGGTATTATTATTTACATGGTTATTTTGATATTGGTTTGCCTGCGGATCATTTTTGAAACACATAGCAGTACTAAAACCCTGGCCTATCTACTTTTTTGTATCCTGATACCGGTTGTTGGTATTGTATTCTACCTAACTTTTGGTATCAATTACTGGAGAATAAAACTGTACTCAAAAAAAACTGTGGAAAATGAAAAGCTGTTGGAGCAGTTAAAAAAATGTATACCGTATTATTCAGCATCTGTGGTAAAACCTGATGAAACTATGGAGCATATAGAGCTTGCTTCTATGCTGATAAAGGATATTAAAAGTCCGCTCACCCGTAACAATAAAGTAAAACTATTGATCAACGGGGAAGAAAAATTCCCAGAGCTAATTGCAGCATTGAGTAATGCAAAACAACACATTCACCTTGAGTATTATATTTATGAGCAGGATGAAATTGGCACCACTATTATAGACCTGTTAATTAAAAAAGCAGAAGAAGGGGTGGAGGTTCGATTTATTTATGACGACTTTGGAAGTCCTGCCATAAAAAAGAAAATTGAAAAGCGAATGCGCCAGGCAGGTATTGAAGTTTTCCCTTTTCATAAAGTGCATTTTTACCTGTTGGCCAACCGTATTAATTACCGCAATCACCGTAAAATAGTTGTTATAGATGGACTTACCGGTTTTGTAGGTGGCATAAATGTGTGTGATAAATACATCAACAATAAAAAAAGTGAGCTGTTTTGGCGTGATACGCATTTACGCATTGACGGGCCGGGTGTGTACTACCTGCAATATCTTTTTTTGACAGACTGGAATTTTTGTAGTGGCAATCCAATAAAACCAAAAAGCCTGCATTTTGAAGAACAGTTACCGCATAATGAAGACATGTTTGTACAAGTAGTAGGAAGCGGGCCCGATTCCGCTCAACCTTCAGTAATGTTTTCAATTTTACAGGCAATATACCTGGCCAAAGAAGAGATACTGATCACCACACCGTATTTTATCCCTGGAGATAATATCATTGATGCGTTGCGGATAGCTGCTTCCAGCGGACTTACTGTAAAATTGCTTGTGCCGGGTAAATGCGATAGCAAAGTTGTAAATGCAGCTTCAAAAGCAAATTATGTTGATCTGTTAAAAGCAGGAGTGGAGATATACTTTTATGAAAAAGGGTTTGTGCATTCCAAGACCATGGTAACAGATGGGAAGTTATCCATGGTAGGTACAGCCAATATGGATCACCGGAGTTTTGAATTGAATTTTGAAGTAAATGCCGTAATATATAATGAGCCATTTGCTGATCAACTACGCAAAGTATTTTTTAATGACCTGAAAAATGCCAAAAAAATAAATGAAAAAATCTGGAACAAACGTGCATTCTTTTATAAACTTGCAGAACGTATTGCCCGGCTGTTCTCACCGGCACTATAATTATTTTAGCTGCTCTCCCTTTACCCGTTTTAAGAATAATTTAAAGGAACGCTTATTCCATTTTGCAAAGCGGCCACGCTGAACAACCAGGGTATTATCAATATCGGGCTGTATATAATAGTGAAAGGCAAAATCTTCTCTGGGATTTTCCCAACCTATTACCTGACCAAACCTCAGGTCGTTAAATATCATGGTATCTTTTCTTTTTTCCACGGTGTAATATCCCTGAGAAAACCTGATGAGTTCCTTTAATTGTTTTTGCTCCCTAATATCGTCAAGTAAGTAACCATTGCGTGGAAAATAATATAAAGGCATGTGGATAGTCTTATCAAAAACTGAACGATATCCAACATAGTAGCCACTGTCTACATCCGCTACAACAAACCAAAGCCAGCTTTGTAAAGGAGCAGGCGTAGTAAAGTATCTGTTATATTTTACCTCCTGCTTAGCCAGTAACTGTTTCACTTCCCGGTTTATGATGAGTTTATTTATAACACAATAACTTAAATAAAACAGGCATGAAGCCAGGCCAAGCCGCCACCAGAACCTTCTTTTTTTGTTGAACGATCTCATAATGATCAGCATCACCAGTGCTATCCCGGGTATTAAAGAAAACAACGGGTCGGCTACATACATTACATTAAAACTGATGCGGTATTTACTAAAGGGCTCTAACCAGCCCACACCGTAATTATTAAAAGCATCTAAAAAAATGTGAAGGAATACAGCAGCACCAAAAAAAAGTGTCCAGCGGGTAAAAGAGATATTGTGTGGCCGGTGCCATCGTTCCGCAAAAAAAGCCATAATAAAAGTAACCGCTATGCAAAATATTATGGAGTGGGTAAAGCCACGGTGTGCAAGTAAATTTTCGCTGGTATTCAACCAAAAGGCATTAATAAAATCTATATCAGGAATACTTTGTGCCAGTGCACCCCATAGCATGGCCTTTTTACCAACCTTATGGCCGGCAAATGCTTCGCCCATGCAGGCGCCTAATGCAATATGTGTGAGTGAATCCATTATTTGCAATATAACTTAAATAATAACAGGTGTACCCATACCGCACCTGTTGATTGCAAACGATAACCGTACCGAAAATAGATTTAAAAGGCCAGGATGATTTTATTTATCTTTCCGTGAAAATATCTTGCTTACAATTTTCCATTCATTATTTATTTTAAGCAGGTTCATGTAATCGTATAAAATCACTTTTTCTGTTTCTATTTTTATTTTTGCCTGTGCTGCATTTCCTTCTATATTCATCGAAACTATTTCTATCTGCCTTTTTGAGGGAGAGGTATTTGCTTTTATACGGGCTATAAAATCTGCAATGGGAATATCTTTAAATTCGCCGCTTTGTGCATCAATGTACTTCATGGAGGCTGATGGATGAAATGCTTTTTCAACCCTGTTGCCCTCGCCACTCATATAATTTTCAAGACAGGCTTTTACATTTGATTCATCGGATGCTTGTGCCAGGCTGCTTAAAATAAAGCAGGTTACTAAGAATGTAAGGAGAAATATTTTTTTCATGTTGTTAATTTCTGATCAAGATAAAAGCAAAAACAGAAGTAGTAAAATTATTTTGGATGGACGGTATATTAACTGTAAAAAAATGGTTCGTGTCAACGGAAAAGCAGCATCATTATGGAACCGGGACAACAATGAACTGCCATTTGCGAATACATGTTTAAACTTGTAACTGGCTTAATTCTTATTTCTTTTTTTGATTTATTATGGTATATTCGCTTCCTATAATTTCTTATCCTCCAGAATATACCGGCCCCATCTACTCAACTTTATAATTATACCGGATTCAATACTTATTGAAGCAGCCCCCTTGCTAACAGTATTTATTATTGCTTTAAACTTCTTTAAACCAACTGTTATGAGTTTGCTTAACCTCAACATTCAAAAATGGGTTTTAACCAACCTGAAATTTAATTTTATTACCTGCCTGGTAATATTAGTTGCTTTTTCCGCACCAGCACAACTACCGGGTCAATTACCAGTCAACCTTAAAGCATTTAAAGCAAGGGCCGAAAACAATGATAAGGTAAAAGTTTTCTGGACAACTGAATATGAAAAGGATAATGGATTCTTTGATATAGAGCGTTCAACTGATGCGGTGAATTTTACACTTGTTGGAAGTGTAGCAGGAGTAAATCGAAACGGGCATTTAACAGACTATATTTTTTATGATAAACATGCCATAAAAGGTATTTCTTTTTATCGCCTGAAGCAGGTTGATGTGGACAGGAAATTTTCTTATTCACCTATTGAAAGAGTAAGGAATGCGGATACGGATAATTCATTTGATGTATATCCCAATCCGGCGCTTGGCAATGAGTTTAAAGTTAATCTTTTAAAGAATGTGCCGGGAGCAGTTGATGTGCTGATATTTGACCTGGGCGGGCGGTTACAAATGAAACAGCAATTTAGCAATAACAATACTTTTAGCGTCAATCATGATCTGCCTGCAGGTGTGTATACAGTAAAAATTGCTGGTAAAGCATTTGCTGCAACAAAGAAGTTGGTGCTGCAATAATGTTAAGCAGGGAAAAGCTGATTGGAAAAAGAATTGTCCATTCCTATATTTGATATTCAATGTTTTTACCGTAACACTACAGCGCCGAAAGCATATTTCTTTATTGCGAAAGCAGTTTTCTCCTGAGCGTTTCAAATTCTTCTTTGGTGAGTGTATCGCTTTTATACAGGTCTTCCAATCTTTTGATCTCAGTCTTCGGATCAATCTTTAACCTGTTGCGGAATTCATCGGGTACTACCAGTTCACCAGGCACACCAAGAATATTTTCGATGGCATGATCAAAGGCCATGTGTATCTCTATATCCACCCTGTCTGTATTTTTTATAATCAGTGTGCCGATGATGGTAATATATGCATTGCCTAATACAGAAATACCAAACTCTTTCAGCTCCTTTACCCTCAACTGCCGGTTCTCCAGCGAATGGTGGGTGATATCGGTTTTAATGTTCACATACCTGAACCTTCCCCTGTTTCCGGTGGGTTTACCAAATTGCAGCACCAGTCCTTTATAGATTGTATAGCCACTGGAAGTAAACAGTGTGTCGTTTTCAAAGGCCGGTTTGTTCATCGCAAGGGCTTCCTGCTTACTGATCCTGAATTCTTCTGGCACGATCAACTCATTGCTGAGACCTGGTAAACCCCTTCCAATGGCGAGGTCGAAAGCGAGACTGAAATTAATGACAGCTTTAGAACCATCTTTAAAAATAGTAGCTGCTTTTACATGAATAGTAGGGCTGCCTGTTGGAGAGTATCCGTAGTTCCAGAGGTCTTTCACCACAGCAGTTTTATTTTCTATTGAGACGTCTGCTATACCGTTCTTTATATTAATGTACCTGTAACCAGTCCAGTCATTATTCACCTTACCAAACTGCAAAGTCTGGCCCTTGTAAATTTTAAAACC
>JAYUYX010000109.1:0-2037 GCA_043752205.1 Chitinophagaceae bacterium | reverse complement strand
ATGTTTCGCAGGAATATTATCCTGCAGTATAAATGTCTCTCCATTAAAATTCAGTTCTTCTCCTTTTGATAAATCAGTTAATGCAACCAGTACATTATCATCCGGATGAACCTTTGCTAATTTTTGTTTCATTATTTATGCAATACTTTTTTTAGAATGCAATGGATCAATTACTGCAGCCATTCCTGTTTCAATAATATCATTCAGTTTTTCCTGTACAGCCGCTGAAAAACCCGGTAAGGCAGACAGATCCGCTCCCCACAGGCTTGTATCCTGTAATACCGAAACCGCCATTTGTGCCGCTGCTGTGCTTTGCCACTTTTCATAAAAGTAAGCAGCTTTGGCATCATTAATATGGTAGTAGTTATCATTAAAGTTGCCATAATATTTTCCATCTTCTTCTTTAACTGCTTTCATAAAATAGATATATGCAGCAAAGCCGGTAGCCATATTTTCGGGAACAGCATCCTGTTGTCTATAATGCTGCAATAAAACCGGTACTACCCTCATCTTTATTTTAGATGAATATTGTACAGTTATTGCCAGCCACTGGTGCTCAATAAATGGATTGCGAAACCTGTCTAAACAGTTTGCCGAAAATTCGGCTGTTTGTGCTTCAGTTGTTTTATAGGGAATGGCATTTGCAATTTCATGCTGCATTAATGAACTGATAAATTGCTGCATCTGTTCGTAATCCATTGCTTCCTTAACTGTTTGCAGGCCAGATAAAAATGCGACCCCGCAACTCAATGTATGTGTTCCATTCAGCAACCGCAATTTCAACTCACGAAATAAATTGATGTCTTCGGCAATCACCACACCTTTATCCGCTTTAGCAAAAGATAAAACTTCTGCAATTTCATCATTGCCTTCAATGGCCCACAGGCGGTACACTTCCGTCATCAGCAACAGGTCATCGGTGTAACCAATTTCGTTTTCAATATTTGCTTTCTGAATTTTATTCGGGTTGCCGGGAACAATACGATCAACCAGTGAATTACAAAATATATTTGAATTCTCGAGCCAGTCGATAAACGGTTCTTCCAGGCCGTTGAGGTAAGCCAGTTCGGTTACAATAGATTCAAGTTTTTTACCATTATCAACAATCAGTTCGGTTGGCACGATGACCATGCCAGATTGTTTACTGCAGGCAAAGGCTTTAAAGCGTTCGTATAAAAATGATAATAATTTACCCGGATAAGAAACCGGCGGATAACGTTTGATATCATCCTGCACCAGTTCAATACCTACTTCCGTAGTGTTTGAAATAATTATTTTCATTAGCGGATTGTGGGCACACTCCAGTATTTTGTTCCACTCATTTTTTGCAGAAAGCACCCTGCTTATGGATGAGCACACAATATTTTCTTCCTGATTTTTTCCATCTTCAATGCCACGCACACAAATGGTATACAACCCATCCTGCTTATCAAATGCTGTAGCATCACCGCCATCGGTTGATTTTACAACCACTATTCTGCCATTAAAAATGCCCTGGTTATTGGCTTTGTCAATAAAATAATCGGGCAGGCCACGCAGCAAAACACCGGTACCAAACTGCAGCACTTTTTCAGGGAGGTCAAACAGTCGCAGGTCGGGTAACAGCACTTTTTCAGTCTGTATATTTTTTAAGTTATATTTTGATAGCCACATAATCTCCGGTTAATAATATAATTCAATAGTTAATCTTTGATATCCCATTTTAATTTCCATGCAGGATATTCTGTTGTAAGTAATTTTAAAGGCGAGTTACCATACCAGGCATAACCAATCCTTCTTTCATTCTCTACTTCTGCAAGGGTTTTGTGTCGCTGACTATCTCTGCCTGCAAAAAAAGCTTCATTGGTTTCAATATCATAAAACCTTGCCCAAACCACACTGTTGCTATCTGCAATTAAAATCCTGTCCTTACCACTTTTTTCCTGAGGCGCTGCGATATCGACATATTTATAGCCGGTAATTTTAACTTTATTCAACCATTCAACCGCTGCGTTAACTGATTGAATTATTGCAGGCGAAGGTTGTTCAATGCGCATT
>JAYUYX010000108.1:0-5508 GCA_043752205.1 Chitinophagaceae bacterium | reverse complement strand
TTTAGCGGCAAAGCCTTTGATAAAAACAAAACAGCCATACTGCAGGCGTCTGCCGTAACCATCCAATCAAGGCGCAAATTTCATTTTCAGATAGATGGTGAATATCGTGGTAAGGAATATAAGTTAGAAGCAACCATGTTACCCGAACGTGTACAGGTTATGGTGAATGCTACATTAGATTGATAGTTACATAGTTTAGCTACAGGCGTTGTTGATCATTCGGATAATAGCCTACAGGTAACCCTAACATAATGAATTAGACATACCCCTGGCATGATATAATTTTTATTTAAGCGCTACAATGCAGTGCCGGCAGCCTCCTTACAACATAAAATATTCTCAATAAAGTGTCATACCAAATCGTGGACCGTTTATTGCAAGTCATCACGTGAAACATCCATTATCGCCTTTAAGCTTAAGAAAGCCAGAATCATTCCGCCACGCCTGGCCTCCCTGGAATGTGATCTACTCTCCGTCTCTCAACGGTTGCCGGTTAATAAATGAACAGGGGCAGATGATCTATGTAAATAATTATGTTTAAAATTATTCACACCTAAAACACTGTATTATGAAACCTACAAAACAATTATTACCATTTTTCGCTTTGCTGTTTGTAGTATTAGCAGCAGGATGTCAAAAAGAGCAACTTACCCCTTCATCTTCAAATGTAATATCTTCAAGTTCTACAAGGTCTTTAGCTGCACTTCCTCAACAAACACAATTGGGTGGCGTTGATCTTGGTATGGCTGGCAATTTTGCGATCCTGTCAAAATCAGGAATTACCAATGTTTATAAATCAACTATTACCGGCGATATTGGATCGAGCCCAATCACCGGCGCAGCTATTTTAGTAACATGTGCAGAAGTTACAGGAACAATATTTTCAGTTGATGCTGCCGGTCCGCTGCCCTGCACCGTTAATAATGCTACCCGGTTAACGCTTGCCGTTGCCGATATGCAAACCGCTTACACCGATGCCGCCGGACGCAGTAATCCCGACTTTGTAAATTTAGGTGCCGGAGATATTGGCGGCCAAACCCTTACACCCGGGCTATATAAATGGACAAGTGCGGTTATCATACCTACAGATATTACAATTTCAGGCGGGCCTAACGATGTATGGATATTCCAGATCTCAGGAACACTTAATATGAGTTCGGCAGTAAGATTTACTTTGGCGGGTGGTGCACAGGCAAAAAATATCTTCTGGCAAACAGCCGGTGCAGTTACACTGGGAACAACCAGTCATTTTGAAGGAAATATATTAAGCCAAACAGGCATTAATATGCAGACCGGGGCAACCATAAACGGAAGAATGCTTGCACAAACTGCAGTAACACTTCAAATGAATACGGTTACACAACCACAATAAAAAATTAAAGGATAAAGGTTAAAAGAGGTTGCCTGAAGGTGGCCTTTTTTAATTTTTAGTATTATAAATTGGAGTACTACGCCGGATACGCAGGTTAATTTGTGTATAGTTTACATTACGCCAGCATCCGCAGAGAAACTTTTACGTTTCACTAACGTGGGTAGAAAACTAAGTTTAAACATTATTCATTATTTTCGCAGTAATAAACGGTGCATAATATCAAGTTTAACTTACGGGGGTAAATCTCAACTAAATAAAAAACTAACATGGCGAATACAAAAGCAAAAAAGGTATTGATAGTAGAAGATGAAGGCGATATGTGCCTTTTAATAAATATCCTGCTTACCGGAAAAGGTATGGAACTGGATCATGTAAAAACCTTAGCCAAAGCTTCGGAATACCTGGAGCAAACAGAACCGTCGGTAATGATACTGGATAACAATCTTCCCGATGGGCTTGGTATGGACTTTATTCCGACCATAAAAAAATCACATCCTTCACTAAAGATCATTATGATCTCGGGCTTCGACAAAGCTGCAGCAGATGTGGCCCTGGAAAACGGCGCTGATACCTACCTGGCCAAACCATTTACTAAAGAGCAGCTGTTTGAGGTTGTGGAGCGGTTGGTTAACTGATAATTGGTTTTTAATATGCTGTTTCTGACGCAAGTTGTGGGATCTGTCCATCGGCTTTTATATCCGCACCCGTATTTACTTGCTTATCTTATTCTACTAACGTAAATCCTTAATGGCTTTAGGCTTTTCATAATCGTAGAAGGTAATATAAATAATTGCTTTTTTCTTTTTATTGTTTTCATCCTTGTATTTGATCGCCCTTACTTGCGCTAGTTGGGGTAACACTTGCCCCAGAGGGGAACAATTTAATGTGTTTCTAAAGTGATTATCTTTGGCTACATGCAGAAATTATTTTAATAACAGATCTTATGAAACATTTAATAACCGGTATCTTTTTTTTGCTTACTGTTTTGTCAGCCAACTCCCAGTTCAAAACAATTGCAGAAGGCCCTGAATTTGACGAACCCGAAAAAGGTTATATGCGGGTATTGCAATTAAGCAGTGGTTATACAACTTATTTCAGAATTACGCTTAAGAAAGGCATAGACATCCGTATTTATGATGAAAGGCACAAAGAGAAAGTTGTTACCAACATACAACCCGCCTATGGAGAGTTGGGCTGGGCTACAACAATTGCCGGTGCGTTCGAAATAAATGGTGATATCATGATCCTGATCGGTGCCGATCTGAAAGCATCACCTGTAATGATACGTTTGCTTATTGACGGGAAAACCGGGCAGCTAAAAAAGGAAGACAGGCTTGCGGAATTAAGCAAAGTAAATTACTTCAGAAGCTATGCCATTAGCTATGGCGGAATTGAAAGGCCCGGATTTTATGCAAACACCAGTTTATCAAAAAACCATTATGCAGTGGCAAGCTTTAATACTTTTGAATCTGACAGGAATAAACGGATAGAAGTTATTGTGTATGGAGCCGATCATAAAGAGATAAGCCGGGCTTTCTACAATTCGCCCGAAGAAAAATACAAATACCTTGATTACCTGGATATGGAAGTGTTAGACAACGGAAAAGTAGTTATACTGGTAAACGGGTACAATACACGGACATCCGGTAAAAAGGGTAATGAAATTCTTTTAGGTGAGCTGCAGAAAGCTGCTTCACAGGTGAGTTTTAATGAGCTTGATTTTCCCAGGGACAGTATGGTTTATGCAGGGAAACTGAGATATGATCCGGCAACAAAAAAGATGATCATTGTGGTAAGTATACTCAATCCAAAATCGTCTTCCGTTTATAATTACCTGGCTTTTGCAGACCTGGATATTCATAAAGCGGTAAAAACGATCCCTGTTCTGTTGCCGCCGGACAAGGTATATGGATGGTCTTCTGAAATGTTTGCGAAAAAGACAGATTTCAAAGGCATTATCCGGGATATTTATATTGATGATGACAATACATTTTCCATTTCGCTTGAAGAAGAAGAGATGGTTGGTTCTTCTCATTTTGATGGCAACCTCATGCATGATAACGCTCATCTTGTGCTCAGTAATGTTGCCATAGCTGTTTACAACCGGGAAGCCATCCTGCTGAACACATTTCTCATTGCTAAAACCTACTCCATGTCAGCACAATCACTCTCTGCCGCTGATTATGGTTTTGGTAACCAGTATAAAAGGTTTGGTTATGTCAACACCGGAACAAAAAAGTATATTTTGATCAATGAACTTGAGCGTAACATAGAAACAGTTCAGAAGGGCCGCCAGCCTTTAAGAATAATGGGTGTGGGAGCATGTGATGCCTTTTATTTGCCGTTAAATAAGAAAGAATTGGTGCCGGAGAGAAAATATATTTTTGGTGAACCTGCAGACAGGAAGGATAATAAGATCGCTACATTTGGCGTTTCGGCATACGATAAAAAAAATAACCTGTTCGCCACATTACGTACCACTGATCCCGGCAGGGGTAAAGAGTCGCAAATAGTATGGATCAAACCCTAGGATGTCACTGGTGCAAGTGTTCCCTTTAACAATGCCCATCGTTTATCGAAATGACAATGGGATCACTTGTGACTTCTTAATTCCGCCCGGATTGTATCGGGGCATCTTCTCCAATTTTATATTTGGAAGACATTTGGGTACTGATTATGTGCACGTAAATAGCTTTGTTTAAAACATGGAAATATTCTACTTTTAAAGTGTACTAAGAATGGGGAGCCTACAAATATAAATAGGATTACGTTTTTTAAGCCCGATTACAAACCGGTAGATTTAGAACGGCATCAAGTGATCCCATGAACTTTACGTTGTAAAAATTAGGAATTGGAGACAGGAACACTTGCCTTTACTTTGATTTAAGAATAATTGTGAGTAATTTTTTAAAAGGAAAAGCAGAGGTGAACTCTAACACTTGCTAAGTTTTCAGACTTATCTGGCGCATTAGTCCTCTGCCTATCCCTTTGACAATTGGTTGAAAGCATCAAATAGAATGTTAGACTTTCAGGTCTATTAAAGGCTTTAATGCACTTCAACTTTTTATTTATTCCTTAAATCAAATTTATGAAAAAGAATTATCAAATCATTGTTGGTATTGATGTTTCTAAAGCTAAGCTGGACTATTGTATTGCTGCAGCACCCGGTTACAATAACTGTAAGTTTGGAATTACAGCCAATAATGAAAAAGGGATTAAACAACTTATTGATCTCTTACAGAAAAATGACACTGACAGTCATACTGTTTTAGTTTGTCTGGAAAATACTGGAGTCTACAGTATGCCGATTTGCTATTGGTTGCAGGCTAATCATTTAGATTACTGGGTGGTGCCGGCATTGGAAGTAAAAAAGGCAAAGGGCATTAGCAGGGGTAAGACCGACAAGGCAGATGCCAAAGATATTGCCATGTATGCCTTGTCTCATTTGCATCATGTAAAGCTTTCGGTTTTGCCAGAGAAGAGCTTTATAGAACTTAGACTGCTACTGGCTGAAAGAGAAAAATTGGTAAAAGCGATTGGTATTTTTAAAATGACAACAGAGAATAAAAATTTTATGCCAAAAGATATCTTAAAAGCAGTGTTGGCAAATAATAAAAAAACAACCGCAATGTTACAGCAGCAATTAAAAAACCTGGAAAAGCTGATTCAGAAAATTGTTGATGAGGACCCAGTGTTGAAGCAGCAATCAAAATTATTGCAAACAGTCCCAGGCATTGGCAAACAAACCTCTGTTAATTTAATTGCTTACACGCACGCCTTTTCCTCCTTTAAAAACTGGCGAAAATTTGCCTGCTTCTGTGGTGTGGCACCATTCCCTTACCAGTCAGGGAGTTCAATAAAAGGTAAAACAAAAGTTAATCACCTGGCCAATAAAAAACTGAAGGCTTTATTAAACATGGCAGCATTATCGGCAAAAAAAAATGATCCGGAAATCAAAAATTATTTTGAGAGAAAAGTAAATGAAGGCAAAAATAAAATGCTCGTACTAAATGCAATACGGTGCAAAGTGATCAGCAGGGCTTTCGCTGTTATTCAACGAAACTCAGCTTTCGTGGATCTGAACAAATTTGCAGCAGCCTAATAAAATATTTGGATTTTGTCATAGAATGCGCCAG
>JAYUYX010000107.1:0-29664 GCA_043752205.1 Chitinophagaceae bacterium | reverse complement strand
TATACTATATCTTTTTTGCCGTTAGTGATAGCCAGCTGGTTTTTTAATACGGCATGCAATTCAACATACACATCAAAGAAAACCGGTTATTATAAAATTGATCTTCCCCAGCGTAAATACACACTCTTTCAAAAAGAAGGCTTTCCTTATAGTTTTGAATACCCAGCCTATGCACAAATTATTAAAGACAGTACATACTTTGACCAGGATGCTCAAAATCCGTACTGGATCAATATTGATTTTCCTCAATTTAGAGCCAGAATATTCTTGAGTTATAAAGCAATTGGCGGCAAATCAACCTATAAAGTAAAACAGCCCGACGGCACTTATAAAGACTCGCTCGGCACTAATGTTTTTGATTATATGGTAAATGATGCTTTTAAACTTACAAGTAAAAATGAATCTATTGCTTCTTCAATAAATGATAGCCTATTTCACACTCCTAATGGTATAACAGGAGTTTTTTTTAGGGTTGGTGGTAATGCTGCAACAGCTAAGCAATTCTTTATGAGCGATACTACAAGAAATTTTTTCCGAGGTGCTTTGTATTTTGACGTAACCCCCAATGCCGACTCCTTAAGGCCTGTGCAGGATTTCCTGCAAAAGGATATTGATCACCTGATCAATACTTTTAAGTGGACCAATAAATAGATATACATCTCAAACAATTTTCAGCTTTAAAACCTCGTATTTACTACTTTTGCAGCCTTATGATTGCAATTGATAATATCCTGGTAAGTGACGCAGTCATCAGTGAACAATTCGTATGCGACCTTTCAAAATGTAAAGGTGCCTGCTGTGTTGACGGTGATGCCGGAGCACCGCTAGAAAAAGATGAGCTGAATAAAATAAATGAAGTATATGATGTTGTGCTTCCTTATTTAAATGATATAAGCAAGAAAGAACTGGAACGCCAGGGCAGGTATGTATATGATAAAGAATATGGTTGGGTAACGCCTACAATAGAAAGCAAGGTTTGTGTGTACGGTATACAGGATAGTGCTGGTATCGTAAAATGTGGCATAGAACAGGCTTATCTCGATGGTAAAATAAAATGGAAAAAACCGATCAGCTGTCACCTGTTTCCCATCATTACTAAAGAAAGTAAACGAAGCGAAAATGTGTATGTAAATTATGAGCCCCGTGAAGATCACTGCAAGGCAGCATGCACATTCGGTAAAAAATTAAAAGTTCCGGTATATGTTTTTTTAAAAGAAGCATTGACCAGGAAATTTGGAAAAAAATTCTATGCTTCACTTGAAGCAACTGCAGAACACTTGAAAAATAAATAACTTTAAAATACCACTAATGGCTTATAATAAAATCCTTTTACCTTTCCACAAGACGCTGTGCGTTGGCTTTTGCCTTTTGATTTTTAATTCCTGCTCAGTAAATAAAGCCAACAACGACGAAAGCTTAAAAAAATACTTCGACGATAATAAAGTTGAAGGATGTTTCACCATGCTCAATAATGCAGATGGAGAAGTAACGGTTTATAACATGAAGTATGATACCATGCGCTTTTCACCGGCATCTACTTTTAAATTATTTAATTCATTGGTAGGTTTACAAACGGGAATAATCACTGATGAAAAAATGCAGATCAAATGGGATGGAGAGACCAGATTTTTTCCTAATGGGGATACAGCAACAAGCTGGAATAAGGATATGGATATGACCGAAGCATTTAAAGCCAGTAGTGTGCCTTATTACCAGGAAGTGGCCAGGAGGATAGGAAAAGATACTATGCAGCAATGGATAGACAGCATTGGTTATGGAAATAAAAGTATAAGTGGTCCTATCGATTCATTCTGGTTAAATAACACATTGAAAATTTCTCCCGATGAACAACTGGGACTTGTTAAAAAATTATATTTTGATCAATTACCTTTTCGCAAAAGCGTGCAGCAAATGGTAAGGGATGTAATGCTGCAGGAAAGCAATACAGCCTATCAACTGAGCTATAAAACTGGCTGGGGTTTTGCAGACGACGGGAAAGCCATAGGCTGGGTTGTAGGCTGGATAGAAGAGAATAAGCACGTGTATTTCTTTGTAACTTTTGTAAAAGCTCCTGAAAGAAGTACAGATATAAGTAAGTTAAGGCTTGATATTACAAAAGCTATTTTAAAACAGTATGGTTTTTTTGAAGGAAAAAAATAGCAGGTCCGCTGTATCTTAATACCCTTTTAACATTGTGCTTATGATCATATTTATTAATTTGCATAAGACACTATGTTAACTTTTCAACATACCGAATATCTTATTGCCCTGGCAGCTGTACCCCTGTTCATTTTATTATATTTCTTTTTACTAAACTGGAAAAAAAAGACAATAAAAAAAATAGGTGATGCTAACCTGGTAAAAGAAATGATCAAAAATCATTCTCCTCAAAAATTTGCATTAAAGTTTATATTGGTTCTGGCTGGTTTTACACTGGGTGTTTTGGCATTAGCCAATTTGCGTTCTCCAACGGGAACTGAAAAAGTTGACCGTAATGGAATTGATATCATGATTGCCATTGATGTAAGCAAAAGTATGCTGGCACAGGATGTAAAACCAAACAGGCTTGAGCGGGCAAAACAGGCACTCAGTAAATTAATTGATAAACTCGGAAACGACAGGGTGGGCATTGTTGTTTTTGCCGGAAAGGCTTATTTGCAAATGCCTTTAACAGGCGATCATGGTGCAGCAAAAATGTACCTGGCATCAGCATCAACCGATATTGTTCCAACACAGGGTACAGTAATATCCGATGCGTTAAAAATGTGCAATGCTTCTTTTAATTCGAAAGAAAAAAAATACAAAGCAGTTGTGTTGATCAGTGATGGTGAGGATCATGATGAAGGTGCACTAACAACTGCAGATCAAATGGCAGATGAAGGTATTGTGATCAACACCGTTGGTATTGGTTCTCCTGAAGGTTCAACGATTATGGATGAGTTGACCAACCAGCCCAAACAAGACATTAATGGTAATACTGTTATTACCCGGTTAAATGAAGATGAACTGATTAAGATAGCCGAAAAAGGAAATGGCAGCTACCAGCGTTTTACCAATGCAGATGAGCTGGTAAGCAAGTTGGATGTACAATTAGCAACCATGGATCAGCGGACAGTTACCGAAGATTCCCTGGTGAATTACAAAAGTTACTTCCCGTATTTTTTAGGATTAGCATTGATGTTATTAATTATTGAGTTATTTATTTCGGAAAGAAAAAGGCTGCAGGGCTTACAACTGAATGCAGTTAAAAGGGCAACCATTTTTTTTGCAGCTCTGCTATTCTATTGCTTGTCTCCTGCTGAAACTTTTGCACAGAATGAAAAGGCGTTGATAAAACAAGGGAATGAAGCTTATGAAAAACAGGCGTACGATAAGGCCATAACAAATTACCAGAAGGCACTTGAAAAAAGTCCGGCCAGTTCAACAGCACAATATAACCTGGGGAACGCCCTCTACAAAAATAAAAAGACGGATGAGTCTGTACAGGCTTATGATGATGCACTCTCTAATGCATCTTCCAAAGATGACAGGGCAAAAGCTTTTTATAACAAAGGGGTTGTGTTACAGAATAATAAAAAATTACCAGAGTGTATCGATGCGTATAAAAATGCATTGAAGCTGGATCCTGCTGATGAAGATGCCCGCCAAAATCTTCAAAAAGCCTTACTGCAACAACAGCAAGAACAAAAAAAAGATAACAAAGATAAAAAGGAAGAGAAGAAACCTAAGGATGATAAAAAGCAAAAGGAAAAAGATAAACCAAAGGATGAAGAACAACCCAAACAGCAAAAATCTAAATTAACCAAACAGGATGCTGAAGAAAAACTAAAAGCTTTGCTCCAGCAGGAAAAGAATCTGCAGGATAAATTGCGTAAGGTAAATCCATCTTCATTGGCCAAACCGGAAAAGGACTGGTAAAACCGGCACTGCCTTACCATGCCTGTTTATTACTATTTTTACACTATGCAACTTTACAGCGAATCACTTACAACATATAAACGTCTTAAAACAAGGGAAGTTAAGATTGGAAACCTCTTGTTGGGTAATGGCCACCCTATCCGTGTGCAAACTATGACCACAACTGATACTATGGATACTATGGCCACCGTTGAGCAATCTATTCGTTGTATTGAAGCGGGTGCTGAATTGGTAAGGATCACCGCCCCATCAAAGAACGAAGCAGAAAATTTGCAGAACATAAAAGATGAGTTAAGGAAAAGAGGTTATGATACGCCGCTTGTTGCTGATATTCATTTTACACCCAATGCTGCAGAAATTGCTGCCAGAATCGTAGAGAAGGTAAGGGTGAACCCCGGCAATTATGTTGACAAGAAAAAATTTGAACAGATTGATTATACAGATGCAGAATATGCAGAAGAGATCGAAAGAATACGGGATCGTTTTACACCGCTTGTAAAGATCTGCAAAGAGTATGGTACTGCAATGCGTATCGGAACCAACCATGGAAGTTTAAGCGACAGGATCATGAGTCGCTATGGCGATACAGCAATGGGCATGGTTGAAAGTGCTATGGAATTCTTAAGAATAGCAAGAGCAGAAGATTACCATAACATTGTATTGAGCATGAAGAGCAGTAATCCGCAGGTGATGGTACAGGCTTACCGCTTACTCATCAATCACATGATGGAAGAATTTGGTGAAGCTTATCCTTTGCACCTGGGTGTTACAGAAGCAGGCGATGGGGAAGATGGCAGGATAAAATCAGCCATTGGTATCGGCACATTGCTGGAAGATGGTATTGGTGATACCATACGTGTTTCATTAACAGAAGATCCTGAGCTGGAGATACCGGTTTGCAATGATATTGTAAAGCGGTATGCAGGCATTGGACCACAGACCACAGACAACGGACCACAAACATTTGATAAGCTTCCGTATTCTCCTTTTGAATATAACAGGAGAGCAACATTTGCTGTATCAAATATTGGGGATAAGCATGTTCCGGTAGTGGTGGCTGATATGAGTAAGCTTGACAAGATCTTACCTGCAGACCTTCAGGATATTGGCTACAGCTACGATGCTGCTACGGATAAATGGAATATTGGTGATGCAGCTGCGGATTATATTTTTTGTACCGGGCCTTTAGATTTTGACCTGCCGGGAACATTAAAAGTTATTCTTTATCATGATGCCTGGCTTAAAGCAGCCGACAAAGAAAAATATGTTCTGCTTCTAGATGCGCCTCAATACCTAAATAATAGCATGCAAAGATCTGCTTCGCTGAATTTTGTGATGGTTGATCATGGCTGGGATGAGTATGCTTTGCAACAGGGAGATGAGCTATTTGAAAAATTGAAAGAAGACCATACTGCCGTAATATGTTTTAGCGCTACCAATAAAAATGCGATGCAGAACATACGGAGCATGTTTGTTGACCTGATGAATAAAAACATAAAGAACCCGGCCATTATTATTTGTGATAGCAGTCATGCAACAACTGATGAAAGTCTAATTCATTATTCAATAGAAGCAGGAGGATTATTACTTGATGGATTTTGCGATGGTGTATGCTTCGGCCATCATTTTGGTAACAATAAAATTGCACCTCAAACAAAATTATTGAACTCCATCGCTTTTGGCATTTTACAGGCAACCCGTACAAGAATATCTAAAACAGAATATATAAGTTGCCCCAGCTGTGGCAGAACATTATTTGATCTACAGGAAACTACGGCTAAGATCCGTGCTGTAACCAATCATTTGAAAGGTGTGAAGATCGCCATCATGGGCTGTATTGTAAATGGTCCCGGCGAAATGGCTGATGCTGATTTTGGTTATGTGGGCAGTGGCGTAGGCAAGATCACTTTATATAAAGGAAAGGAAGTGGTGAAAAGAAATATCGACAGCAATATAGCAGTTGATGAGCTGGTAAATTTATTAAAGGAGAATAAGGCCTGGGTAGATAATTCAAAAATCAAAAATTAAAAGAAAACTTCACAGGTTTGGCACTTTCTTATGACTTTTGATTTTTTAATTTTGACTTAACATTATGCAAACAGATTTTCTAGTAATAGGCAGCGGCATTGCAGGCTTAACATATGCATTAAAGGTTGCGGAAGTATGCCCGGATAAAAAAATTACAATTCTTACCAAAACGCAAAGTGACGAAACCAATACAAAATATGCACAAGGAGGTATAGCCGGCGTTATGGATTTTGATAAAGACAGTTTTGATAAACATATTGAAGATACGTTGATAGCCGGCGATGGCTTGTGTAACAGGTATATTGTAGAAATTGTAGTAAAGGAAGGCGTTGAGCGTATTGAAGAGATTATTGAATGGGGTGCTAAGTTTGATAAAGAATCTGACGGTGATTATAAACTGGGCAAGGAAGGTGGCCACAGCGAATCAAGAATACTGCACCATAAAGATGTTACGGGTAAAGAAATGGAAAGGGCTTTACTGGAAGCCATCAGTCGAAAGAAAAATATCCAATTACTTAACCATTGTTTTGTGCTGGATATTATAACCCAACATCACCTCGGTTATCTCATAACAAAAGCAACACCTGATGTTGAATGTTACGGTGTGTATGTTTTGAACCTGGGTACAAATAAAATTGAGAAGATACTTTCAAAAACCACCATGCTTGCCGCAGGCGGCAATGGCCAGGTTTACCGTTCAACAACCAACCCGGCAATTGCTACAGGAGATGGTGTGGCTATGGTTTACAGGGCCAAAGGTAGAATTGAGAACATGGAGTTCATACAGTTTCACCCCACTGCATTATATGAGAATGGGATTAGAGGACATAATTTCCTGATAACAGAAGCGGTTCGTGGAGATGGAGGCATTTTACGTAACCATGCAGGCGAAGCATTTATGGAACGCTATGATGAAAGAAAGGATCTTGCCCCCAGGGATATTGTTGCGAGGGCAATTGATAACGAAATGAAGATTGCCGGAACAGAAAATGTTTTTTTGGATTGCAGGCATTTCAGTAAAGAAAAATTTATTGAGCATTTTCCAAACATTTATGAAAAGTGTTTGAGTATTGGGATTGATATTATAAAGCACATGATACCTGTGGCACCGGCTGCACACTACAGTTGTGGCGGAATTAAAACTGATGAATTTGGACGAACCTCTATTAAAAATTTATATGCTGCAGGAGAATGTGCAAGCACAGGCCTGCATGGAGCCAATCGCCTTGCAAGTAATTCGCTGTTAGAAGCGATGGTTTTTGCACATAGGGCATTTAAAGATTCTGTTTCCAGGATTGATCAATTAATTGATACGGATATTGAAAAAAATATTCCTCACTGGAAAACCGACGGCACAAATGCCCCAAAAGAAATGATCCTCATAACACAAAGTGTAAAAGAATTAAAATTGCTGATGAGTGATTATGTTGGTATTGTAAGAAACAATGAAAGGTTGCATAGGGCGATGAAAAGGCTCGATCTTTTGTATGTGGAAACAGAAGCACTTTATCAAAAAACGATAGTATCTCCACAGCTTTGTGAATTAAGGAATATGATAACCATTGCATACCTTATTGTAAAATGTGCCGAATTCAGGCAGGAAAGCAGGGGCTTACATTTTAATACGGACTATCCAAATAAATTGGACAGAGTACAAAATATAGTTTTGTAATATAATTTGCCTGGCTTTATAATTTCTTATCAGCATCCTTGCGTCGCACTCGTGTACCGCATACCTTTGTACAACAAAACAACCATTAATCATTATTATGTATTTCACCATTTACGGAGTTCTTTATCTTCTTTCACTATTGCCTTTTCCTGTTTTGTATTTTATAAGTGACGGCATTTATTTTTTCCTGTTTTATGTATTTGGATATAGAAAAACTGTGGTTATGTCAAATATAAAAATAGCTTTTCCTGAAAAAAGTGAAAAAGAGCTTAAGAAAATAGCGAAACAGTTTTATCATAACCTTACCGATACTTTTGTAGAGATCATTAAATTGATCTCCATGAGCGAAAGATCGTTTAGTAAAAGGTGTAGGGGAGATTTCTCAATAATTGAAGATCTTATAAATCAGGGAAAAAATGTACAGCTGCATGCCGGGCACCAGTTTAACTGGGAGTTTGGCAGCTTATTTATGTCGAAAGTAATTAAAACAGTACCTACCTACGCCATTTACATGCCCATTCAAAACAAGGCGATGGAAAAGCTTTTTTTAAAGATCAGGGAAAAATTCGGTACCATATTTATTAAAGCAACAGAGTTTAAGGAAAAAAGGAATGAAATATTTGCAGGCAGGTTTGTATTTTTTCTTGCTGCCGATCAAAACCCTGGAAATCCGGCTTCTGCATATTGGCAAAACTATTTCAGTAAACCTGCTCCTTTTATTACAGGTCCTGAAGTTGGAGGAAAAAAAAATAATGCAGCAATTGTTTTTGTCCGGTCTAAAATCATAAAAAGAGGTCATTATGTTTTGGAATGTACACTGTGTACAGAAAATGCATCAACAACAGCAGTAGGTAAGATCACCAGTGATTTTAGGGATTTCCTGGAAAGAATAATAACTGAAGAACCCCACAATTATTTATGGACACACCGTCGCTGGAAATGGGATTATAAAAAAGAGTATAGCGAAAAATGGATTGATAAAAATTCACCAGAATAAACTTATTGCAAATATTAATTTAATACACTGGCTTCCTTCTGAGTCTTAATATCTTTTTGTTCTTTTATTTTACCCCAGCCTCCTAATACATTTCTTAGATTATGGGTTCCTTTTCTTTTTAAAAGCGAAGCAGCAATTACACTGCGGTAACCACCGGCACAATGAATATATAAATTCTGGGTATCTTCAAAATGAGCATGGTTAACTACATCAGTCATTTCATTCAACGGAAGATTCTGTGCACTCACAATATGGCCATCAGCAAATTCAGTTTCTCTTCTTACATCTACCACAACCAGGTTAGGATCGTGTGGTATGTCCATTGCCAGTTCATCTGCTTCTACATCAATAATCATATCAACAGGCTCACCGGCAGCCAGCCAACTTTCAAATCCGCCTTTCAAATACCCCTGTATTTTATCAAACCCAACTCTTGTAAGTCTTATAAGAGTCTCTTCTTCTTTACCGGGGTCTGTAACCAGTACAATAGATTTGTTAAAGGATAGCAGACTCCCTGCCCATTCAGCAAATCTACCCTCTAGTCCAATAAAAATACTTGCAGGAATAAATCCCTTAGTAAATACTGATGCATGGCGGGTATCTAAGATCAACAGATCATTAGCTTCCTGTAATTTCTTAAACTCAGCAATAGATAAAGGCGTTAATCCTTTTTCTTTGATGTTATCCAGGCTTTCATATCCCTGCATATTTATTTTTGCATTTATGGCAAAATATTTTGGTGCTACACCCAGGCCATCTGTTACAGCAGCAATAAACTCTTCTTTGCTTTGAGGCTGTAAGGCATAATTATTTTTCTTTTGTTCTCCAATGGTACTGAAGGTTTCAGGCCCCATACTTTTTCCGCAACTGCTGCCTGCACCATGAGCCGGGTATACAATTACATCATCGGCCAGCGGAAGAATTTTATTTTGAATAGTGTCATACATAATGCCCGCAAGGTCAGCACTACTCATGTTTCCGCTGCTAAGATCAGGGCGACCTACATCACCAACAAATAAAGTATCACCGGTAAAAATTGCATAAGGCTTATCATTTTCATCTTTTAATAAATAGCAACTGCTTTCAAGCGTATGGCCTGGTGTATGTAATACCTGTATGGTTACCTTACCCAGTTTAAATATTTCGTTGTCCTTACTGTTATAAACTTTATAATTGGTTTCAGCTCCTGGGCCGTAAATAATAGGAGCCCCGGTTTTATGGCTAAGATCAATATGGCCACTTACAAAATCTGCATGAAAATGTGTTTCGAAAATATATTTTATACCGGCGCCATTTTCCTTAGCCAGTTTTAAATATTCATCTGTATCTCTCAGCGGGTCAATAATAGCAACCTCTCCTTCGCTTTCTATATAATAAGCAGCTTCACTTAAACAGCCTGTATATAATTGTTTTACGGTCATTTTAAATTTTTTTTAAAAAAGATAATGCGTAAAGATAAAAATAAAAAAGCGTTCCTGCAATGAGCCGGAACGCTTAAATAAAAATTTCAGAAATTTTAACCTACCAGATCTTTTACAAACTGGCTTATTTCGTCAATACGCTTGTAATTAACAGTATAGAAAATAAATTTTCCATCACGTTCTGTGTTTACAATGCCTGCTTTACGGAGTATAGCAAGATGCTGCGATGCGACAGATTGCTCCAGTCGTAAACGAACATAAATTTCTGTAACAGTAATCTTTTTTTCTTCTTCAATTAACTTCAGCAATTGCTGACGTAGTTTGTGATTTAAAGCACGTAAAACTAATGCTGCTTTTTTAAGTGCATGATAGTCTACGTTAATTGATGAAGTGGGGGAATTCGTTGCAGGATCTAGTGTATCCTGCTCTCGAGTTTGAGTCGCAACAATCATAAGGATAAAATTTTAAATGCTTGAACAATGTTTGAACAGTACAAATATAGCATTAATTGCTTATGCAACTGTGAAAGTTATGCAGAATAACATTTATTTAAGTATTCGTTTGAGCCTTTGTAACTGATTGAAATTCTTTTATATAGAGCGGTTCGCTATATGCCAGATCAGTGAAATTTTTACTTATAAAAAAATTATGCGATTGTAGGCTCATTGCTTGGGCTATAGTTGTTAGCGTGTTAAATGTGGCATTAGGGTGCTGACAAATAGCTCTCCATTTTTCTGCACCGTTTCCAAAAAAAACAATATTACATTTTGATAAAAATTCTTCAAATGAATTTGCTTCTAACAGCATTGCACAGGGCTGCATCGAAAGGGTAAGATCGCTGCGATAAAGTGCAGTAAAAACTTCCATTCTCCGGGCATCTATCATTGGACAAAATAAAATATTTTTATCGGCATCAGTAAAACCAGTTATTGCTGCAACAGTTAATACTTCAAGGGTGCTAATGGTAATCAAAGGTTTTTTTAAAGCATAGCATAAACCCTTGGCGCTTGCCATACCAACTCTTAAGCCTGTATAAGAGCCGGGACCAGCAGTAACAGCTACGGAATCAATTGCTTTTAAAGTAATGCCGGTGGTTTGTATTATTTGCTGAACAGCAGACTGTAAAAAAGAAGCATGATCTTTTTGAGAGCCATTGCTTAAAGAACTTATAATGATACCGTTTTTTGCAAAACTTACATGCGCCGTTTCAGTAGCGGTATCTATGTTTAAAATGGTACTCATTTTTTATTTTCTGTTACTTCTTTTATCATTAATGCAGCCGGTTGATACCGGCTATCAGTTTGATTTAATTTTTGGAGTAATGATAAAACATTATTTATTCCAATTAATGCTGCCCACTCAAAAGGGCCGTATGGATAATTGGTGCCTAGCTTCATAGCAGTATTGATCTCATCTTTACTGCTCACTGCTTCCTCAATTGCAAAGTAAGCTTCGTTAATGATCATTGCAATAATCCTTGCAGCAATAAAACCTGGTTCATCCTGTACATGATTGATCTTAATATTTAGCGCTGAAAAAAGAACCTTTACGCTTTCATCAACTTTACCTGCAATTTCCCAAACCTGGCGATTTAAAAATGAAGGCCATGCATTGATCCTGTAAACATTCGCAGGAGTATTTAACTCAGTTATTGTGCTTTCAACAGCGTTAATAAATACCGGTTTTTTTAAAGACTTAAGATGCTGTAAAATCACAGGTTCTTGCAAACTAAAAAACGCATCGGCGTTTGTATGTTGGTAAAATTCGGCAGCTTTATCAACCCTTTGCCATGCTACATCAGTTCTTGTACCGGTAAGCTCTTTCCATTGGTCGTCTGATGCAGCTACAACAATAAGCATAATAATTTTTTTACAAAAATAGGTGGTTGATAAAAGATATATTTGCAAATGTTAAATTAAATTAAAAGAAACATGAAAAAGATAATCAATACCTCAAATGGGCCTGCACCAATAGGGCCATATAACCAAGCTGTAATGAAGGGTGATATGCTTTTTATTTCAGGGCAAATAGCATTTATACCTGGCACTGCAGACCTTGTAAATACAGACATTCCTTCCGAAGCACACCAGGTTATGAAAAATTTACAGGCCATCCTTACTGAAGCGGCAATGAATTTCAGCAATGTTGTTAAAACAACGATCTTTTTAAGTGATATGGATCTTTTTGCCCAAGTTAATGAAGTGTACGGAAGTTATTTTACTGCAGATTACCCAGCGAGGGAAACGGTAGCTGTAAAAGGCTTGCCTAAAAATGTTAATGTAGAAATAAGCATGATCGCTATAAGATGAGTATAGAAAAGCTAGTAATAATAACAGCTAAAGTTCACAATATTTTAATTGAAACTTTAGAAAAAAAGGGATTTACAGCTATGTATGTTCCACACATTATGTATGATGAATTAAGTAACATAATTGATAAAGCAGAGGGGATAATTGTAACAACAAGATTGAATATAGATAAAGTAATAATAGATAAAGCCACAAAATTAAAATGGATAGGCAGGCTTGGCAGTGGCATGGAATTGATTGATCTGACATATGCCGAAAGCAAGGGAATTAAATGCGTAAGCAGTCCTGAAGGAAACCGTAATGCAGTAGCAGAACATGCATTAGGCATGATACTTAACCTGCACAACAAGATCAGCAGTAGTTTTGAAGAAATAAAGAACGGCAAGTGGATAAGAGAACAAAACCGGGGAACAGAATTGACGGGTAAAACCGTTGGTATTATCGGTTACGGAAATACAGGAAGTACTTTTGCAAGGTTACTTGCTGCTTTTAATGTAACTGTATTAGCGTATGATAATTCAAAGTATGATTTTGGGAGTGGCTATATTAAAGAAGCTAATCTTGACCAGGTTTGCCGGTATGCAGATGTAATTAGTTTTCATGTGCCACTAACAGGCGAAACCAGGCATATGGCTGATGAAACTTTTTTTAATGCATTGGCACAAAGGCCATTTATCATTAATACTTCAAGGGGCGCTGTTATTAAAACCAGCGCATTAATTAAGGCATTACAACAAAATAGTATTGCAGGCGCAGCGCTGGATGTATTGGAAAACGAAGATATGAACAGCTTGTCTGATACAGAAAGATCAGAAATTAGCTTTCTCACAGGCCAGCCCAATGTGTTAATTACACCACATATTGCGGGCTATTCCCTTGAGGCATTCTATAAAATGAGTACAGTTATTGTAGAAAAGCTGGAAATTTAAAATTTTTACTATTTTTGTAATACATGCAACGCCTTAGGCTATCTGAGGCGTTGTATTTTTTTTTATTTGTTTAAACTGAATTTTATGAATGCAACAAATTATGTAACAGCGGAAACATTCGAGAGATTAAAGGATGAGTTGCAGCATATGAAAGGTGTTGACAGGCCCGCAGCAAGTAGTGCCATCGCAGAGGCGAGGGAAAAAGGCGACCTGAAAGAAAATGCAGAATATGATGCAGCTAAAGAAGCACAGGGTATGCTGGAAGCCAAGATAAAACACCTGGAAGGTGTTATTTCCAACGCCCGTATTCTTGATGAAAGTAATATTGATACCAGCAAAGTTTCCATACTTACCAGGGTAACATTAACCAACCTCAATACAAAAAAACAGGTTACTTATAAAATTGTATCCGAAAACGAGGCCAATTTAAAGGAAGGAAAGATATCTGTTACGTCCCCCATAGGGCATAGCCTTTTAGGAAAAATTATTGGCGACACAGTAGATGTACAGGTGCCTGCAGGCATACTTAAATTTAAAGTAGAAAAGATCGACCTATAAACTTTAATTTTTTAACCCATCCATCAACAAGCGGATGGTTTTTTGTGCCGTATCTTAAAAAAAATTATGTCAGTTTTTACAAAAATAATTAACGGAGAAATACCCTGCAATAAAATTGCAGAAAGTGAAAAATTTATTGCCTTCCTGGATATAGAACCTCTTGTAACCGGCCATGTGCTGGTGGTACCTAAAATGGAAGTGAATAAAATTTTTGATGTACCTGATGAATACCTGGCAGAGATGCTCGTTTTTGCAAAGCCCATTGCCCATGCTATTGAAAAGGCATTTGATTGTAAAAGATGTGGTATCAGTGTAATTGGCCTGGAAGTACCACATGCCCATATGCACCTGGTTCCTATAAATTCAGCCAATGATCTGAATTTTACAAGGCCCAAACTAAATCCATCTGCGGATGACTTGAAGAATATTCAGGAAAAAATACTTGCAAAGTTATAGTTACTGTACCTGCAAACGGAAACCAACACCATGAATGGTTTCCAGAACAATAGAGGGATCGGCTTTAAAATGCTTACGCAGTTTGGTAATGAATACATCCATACTGCGGCCTAAAAAATAATCATCCTTTCCCCAAACATTCAATAAAACCTCTTCCCGTTTTAAAACCTTGTTTTCGTGCTGTGCAAAAAAACGAAGTAGGTCCGATTCTTTTTGGGTAAGTGTTATAACTTCGTCGCCGCTGTATATTTTTAATTCATTTACCACAAACTTTAATTTGCCTAACTGGTAAACCTCTTCTGTATCAGCCTGTAGTTTTTTTGTACGGCGTAAAAAAACCTCCATTCTTAATATCAATTCTTCAATGCTGAATGGCTTGGTAATATAATCATCAGCACCGGATTGAAAACCCTGCACCTTATCTTCCTGCAGGCTTTTGGCGGTTAAAAATATTATGGGTATAACATCACTTAACTGGCGTATTTTTTTTGCAAGAGAAAAACCATCCCGTACCGGCATGTTGATATCGAGCAGGCATATATTAAATTCTTTCTTTTGAAACTGCTGCCAGGCCACTTCGCCATCGGGACAATGGATTACTTCAAAGCCTGCATCCTGCAGTGAATCTTTTATTACAAAACCCAGAGAAAGATCATCTTCAGCCAATAATACTTTTCCTTTTGACATAGTTAACATTTAATTGCGGGGTAATTTTATAATAAAACAGCTGCCTTTTCCGGGCTCGCTATTCACTTCAATTTTACCGTTATGGGTATCAATAACTTTTTTTACAAAATTCAATCCCAGGCCAAAGCCTTTACTGGTATGTAATTCACCATCCTTGATCCGGAAGAAGCGATCAAATATTTTCTTCTGGTGTTCAGTTGCAATACCTATGCCATTATCTTTTACGGCAATGAAAAAATAGTTGCCTTCTAATTCAGTGGTAATATCAATAACGGGGTTATCTGCATACTTGATCGCATTTTCTATCAGGTTAATAAAACATAATCTCAAGTAAGATTTGTCGCCATTTATAAAAGCATCAGTGTCGATAAAATTTGTTGTTACTGCTGCATTTTTCTGTTCAATCAATGGCTGAAGATCATTAAGGGATTGCTGTATCAATAAGTTAACATCAAATTTTTCTTTTTCAAGTGGTAGCCTTGTTCTGTCGGTATAAGCTATCTCTAAAAGCCGCTGTACCTGCGATTGCAGGTGCGATGTCTGCTCATATATAATGCCGGCATAATTATTCAGTTTGTCCGGTTTCTCAATGATGTTTTTCTGCTGTAATACATCTGCTGCAATTTTAATTACAGCCAACGGTGTTTTAAATTCATGTGTAAAGTTATTTACAAAGTCTTTTTGGGTTTCATTAAAGAATTTTTGTCGATACAAATAGAATATGCTGAATCCAAAACCAATTAATACCAGCAGTAATAAGCCGCTAGAGGCGATCCAGAATAGCATCTGGTTAATGATGTATTGCCCCCTGTGCGGAAAATATAAAGCTATGTATGGATAGTCCCGTTCATACAGGCTCAGCTCTTTTTCTTTTGTGGATGGAAAATAGGAATCGGGCAGGTTGATGTATTGTTCTGCAATGTATTTTTTCGAGATATTATCATATATAGCTGCCCGGCAATCGGTGTACACATCAAAGTCTGTAAGTTCTCCTTTTATATTTACCCAAAGCTGTTCCAGGTTGGGGCTACAATCAATTTTTAATAGATACACATCTGGATTAACATTCTCAATGATCTTTTGCACGTTATCTGATGCATCGTTTACCAATTCCATATCAGTATATAAACTGCGGATGCTTTTAGATACATTGATATTGAATTGTTTTTCCTCATATAGATATACTTTCTGCAGCCAGAATAATTGGATGGCCACTATGAGCGTGATCAGCACCGTACTGATTAATATTACTAACCGCAATGTTTTTGACCGAATGACCATTGGAACAAAATGAGGTATGAAATTAAACCCTTGCTACACAAGTTTTGTTAATAGCAGGTTAAGCAAAATGTTGTTACTTTTTTATTTTACCCGGATTCTTTGCTATAAAATCCTTCCAGCCATTTACTTTTTCTGCTGCCCCGGGTAATGCTGTTTTTTGTTGAAAGTAATGACAGACTGCCACTGCCAATGCATCTGTTGCATCATAATGCTTTGGGTCTTCTGTAAATGATAAAATCTGCTGCAGCATTTTCATCACCTGTTCTTTGGCAGCATTTCCATTGCCGGTGATGGATTGTTTTACTTTTTTGGGCGAGTACTCTGTAACATCCAGTCCATGGCGCATGGCCGCTGCAATCGCTACGCCTTGTGCCCTTCCAAGCTTTAGCATGCTTTGTACATTCTTTCCAAAAAAAGGTGCTTCAATAGCAAATGTATCGGGCTGGTATTTTGTAATGAGGCCGCTGACGGTATTGAAGATCAGCTGCAGTTTCTGGTAACTATCCTTTACTTTTCCAGGCTGTAAAACGCCCATATCAAGTAATGTTATTGTACTGCCCTGCACCTTTACCAATCCATATCCCATAATGATGGTACCGGGGTCAATGCCTAAAATAATAGTTGATTTTTTCTGCAAACTGCTTTAATTTTTTCGGCCTTAATAATTAAACTAACATTGTGTATTGAACAAAAGTATCAAAATATTACTCAAATGGATTGTTGGCCCTTTGCTGGCCGCCTGGTTATTTTACTCTTTATACCAGCAGGTAAAAGCTCAGCCGGATATTGATACCTCTATAGCTCTAATAAAAGCTATGCCTTTTGGGGCCGATGCTATTAAATTCTGGCTGGTGATTTTATTTGTTTTTGTTAACTGGGGGATAGAAGCAAGGAAATGGCAACTGCTTATGCTGGTTCTACAACCCATGAGTTTTATCACTGCTTTTAAATCTGTATTGTGCGGTGTAACACTTTCATTAAATACACCAAACCGTATTGGCGAGTATGCTGGCCGTGTTCTGTTTGTAAATGAAGGCAGTAGGCTTAAAGCCATTGCGCTTTCCATAGCCGGAGGTATGGCTCAATTAATTATAACCATGTTCATGGGTTGTTTGGGCTCAGCTTACATTTTTTTTTACTTGCAGGAAATACCGACAGGCATTTCTGTTTTTTGGCTTAAAATATTTTTATCAGGAAGTATTGTCGCAACGGTCGTATTTCTCTTTTTCTTTTTCAGGTTGCATTGGCTGATAATCTTGTTGGAAAAATTTCCATATATTAAACGGCTTTCAAAATATATTAACGTTTTGGAAACGTTTGATGCGAAAATTTTGTTAAGGTTGCTCTCTCTCTCATTCTTTAGGTACGTAGTGTTCGTTTTACAGTACATCTTTATGTTGCAGTTGCTACAGGTAGAGCAAAATATTTGGACGGGTTTTTGGATGGTCAGTGTTATGTTCTGGATTCTGGCGATCATTCCATCAATTGCAATAGCAGATCTGGGTATAAGAGGAACTGTTGCCAAAACATTATTTGCTTACAGCAGTAATACAATAGGGATACTCACCGCAACTTTCGGTATATGGTTTGTAAACCTTTTTATACCTGCATTAATAGGGAGTTTATTAATTTTAGGAATTAAAATAAAGAAAGAAAAATGATCAGCTACTTGAAAATGAGTTTATTGGTTGGCGGGTTTTGTTGTTTGAGTTTTACATCATCGTATGATGATTGTAAAATAAAGAATAATGCTTTTAAGGCAGAGGAAGAAGTAAGGATGAAAGTTTTTTACAGTAGCATGGGAATGTATGTGGGTGCAGGGGAAGCTGTTTTTAAATCTTCGCTTGAACGGTTTAATGGTAAACCCGTTTATCACTTTGTTGGCACAGGTACAACCTATTCCTTCTTTGATAATTTTTTTAAAGTAAGGGATAAATACGAAAGCTATGTAGATACTGCTACGTTGCTGCCTATAAGGTTTGTACGTAACGTGGATGAAGGGGGATATAAAAAATATAATAATGTAACTTTTAATCAATCCGCTAATACAGCTGTTAGCACCAATGGTGTATTTCCTGTTACAGATTGTATACAGGATGTGGTGAGCGCTGTTTACTATGCCAGGAATATAAATTTTAATAAGTATAAAGTAAATGATAAGATACCTTTTGATATGTTCTTAGATGATGAGGTTTATCATTTATACATTAGATATATGGGTAAAGAAAAAATTAAAACCCGGTATGGCAAATTCAATGCAATAAAAATAAAACCCCTGCTGGTTAAAGGAACTATTTTTGAGGGAGGAGAAAAAATGACTGCCTGGCTGAGCGATGATCCCAATCATCTATTGCTGAGAGTGGAAAGCCCTATAGCAGTTGGAAGTATTAAAGTGGATATGATGAGTTACAAAAACCTGCGGCATCCACTAACTTCTTTTATTAGTATAAGGTAGATTTATAAGTCTTCTAATCTGAAAATTTCGTTTAACTTAACACCCTTCTCAGTCATTTGCAGGCTACAGCATTCTATCGACGGATCATGCTCAAAAAATAGAACGTAATTGTTTTGCTGAGCTTCGGTTAAAAACAATTTCTTTTCATTAAGTGTAGTTAGGGGGAACATATCATAAGCCATTACATAGGGCAAAGGTATATGTGCTGCTGATGGTAAAAGATCAGCCATAAAAACAATGATCTTCCCTTTATAATTTATTTTAGGTAGCATCATGGCATCGGTATGGCCGCTTACAGTAAAAAAGGAAAGATTAGCTATGAGTTGTGAGTCGTGAGTGGCTAGCCCTTTATTCACGTCTGACGACTCACGACTCACGTTAAAAAATTTCAATTGGCCGCTTTCCTCTATAGGTAAAATATTCTCTTTTAAAAAACTTGCCTTTTCCCTCGCATTTGGTTCTGTAGCCCATTTCCAGTGATACTCATTGCTCCAGTATGTTGCATTTTTAAATGCCGGCACCAGTTTATCACCTTCTCTCACAATGCTTCCGCCGCAATGGTCAAAATGCAGGTGCGATAAAAACACATCTGTAATATCATCCTTGCTAAAACCATGTTGTGCTAAAGATTTATCTAATGTATCATCTCCATGTAAATAATAATGTCCAAAAAATTTTGCATCTTGTTTATCGCCCATGCCGTTATCAATTAAAATTAATTTGCCTTCATCTTCAATCAATAAACAACGCAGTGCCCAGCTGCACATATTGTTTTCATCGGCAGGGTTAAGTTTGTTCCACAAGCTTTTAGGTACTACGCCAAACATAGCGCCGCCATCTAATTTAAAATAACCTGTATTGATGCTATATAATTTCATCTTACTAAATATGGGATCTTTTGTACGTACTCAATGCATAAAACAAAAATACCAATCCTAATGCAAAAAATACAATGAGTGCAAGCACAGAATTTCTCATGCTGCCTGTCAATTCTTCTATATATCCAAAAGAAGAGAGTCCAATTACTATGGCGATCTTTTCTGTTACATCATAAAAACTAAAAAATGATGCCGTGTCCTTTGTTACTGGCATTAATTTAGAATACGTGGATCGGCTTAATGATTGTATACCTCCCATTACAAGTCCTACAGCAACAGCCAATGCATAAAAATGATATTCTGTCTGCATCATATACCCTGCTATGCAGATAAATATCCAGAATATTACAACACCAATCAGTACTGGTATATTACCAAATTTGCCTGATAGCCTCGACATTACAAATGCCCCTATTATGGCTACTAACTGGATAGTTACAACAGCTAAAATCAAATTAGTGGATGGTAGGTTTAAGACTTTACTCCCGAAATTGGTGGCTGCAAGCATTACAGTTTGCACTCCCATATTGTAAAAGAAACAGGCTACTAAAAAGCGTTTTAAAACCGGCAGGTTTATCAGTTGTTTAAAAACTTTTTTCAATTCTAAAAAACCCCCGGTAAATACATTCTTATTTTCTCCTTTGGCAACTGCTGCTGTACCCCGAGGTAATCTTCTGAATGGTATTTGTGCAAAGCCAAACCACCATATACCCACCAATAAAAAAGTAAGCCTTACAGCTCCGCCTTCATCCTTTAAAAATGGAATTTTATCCCAGAATAGTACCAGCGCAAAGCCAACAAGTTGCATGATAACGCTGCCAACATAACCAAAGGAAAATCCCCTGGCGCTAATACGGTCACGGTCTTTCTCTGATGCGATCTCGGGCAGGTATGAATTATAAAATACCAGGCTGCCATAAAAACCATAAGCCGCTATCATCATAAAGATGACCCCCATGGAAAAATGATCCTTATCAAAAAAATACAGGCAGCTACATGCAAGTGCACCAACAAAACAGAATACCTGCATGAAGCGTTTTTTGCTTCCTTTGTAATCTGCAATAGATGAAAGAATGGGTAAGGTGAATGCGACCAGTAAATAAGCAGCAGCAAGGGCATAATTATAAAGCGCTGTATTCACATACGATCTCCCTAAAAAAGTTACCGTGCCATAAAAGGGTTTTCCTTTCGAGATCTCGGTAAAATATATTGGGAAGAAGGTAGTGGTGATAACCAGGTTGTAAACCGAATTGGCCCAGTCGTACATGGCCCATCCATTAATTATTTTTTTTGAGGCAGTCTGCATGTGTATTTATTAAGGATAGTTGAAAATAGTAAATATCAGGTTATAAACTGTAAAAAAAGACCCCCGCTTTGCAGCAGGGGTACTGGGCTCTATTGTATAAGCAGTTAGTAATGGCCTATTCAGTAATATCCGAAATAGGCTTTGCAAATCCCAGGTTTTTAAAAGGTTCTAATTTATTATTGGTGAGTTGAATGGTAACAGGCGCCTTATTAAAAACGGCTTCAGAAATCTGCCCCCCAAAAACTAAAAAAGTATTTTCGTAGCCGTAAGTAAACTTGGTGGCATCCACCACAAAGTTCAGGTTGATGGTATCTTTTACTTTTACCAGCTGTACTGTAGAGTTTATACTGTCAAGAAAGTATTCCTGTTCTTTTAAATAATCAGCTAATTTTTTTGCAAGTGCTTCATGAACTCCTTCTCCCTTATAATACACGTTGTGCTTATCATCTAATTTATACTCTTTGCCATAATCGGCTGTGCATGCAGTAATGCTTACAGAAATAAAACTGCTAAGGAAAAACACTTTAAGGATTCTCATTGCTTTTAATTTTGAAGGATATGCATAATTAACCAAAAAGCATATTCAACCATATACCCTGCTGTGGGTATATTAAGCATTGATGTACCCGGTGTAAATTAAAATGAGCAGGAGGATACCCACAACGATCCTGTAATAACCCCAAACCCTAAAACCATATTTTTTTAAGAAACCAATGAAGAATTTTATAGCCAATAGGGCCACAATAAATGCAACTATATTACCTATGGCCAGCTGCTTAACCTCGTTGGAAGAAAAGCCCCCATGGACCTGATAATACTGCAATAATTTATAACCGGTTGCTGCAGCCATAGTAGGCACGGCTAAAAAAAATGAGAATTCGGCAGCAGCATTACGGGTTAGTTTTTGCTGCATACCGCCAATGATGGATGCAGCACTACGACTTACACCTGGTATCATTGCAATACATTGCCACACGCCGATCATAATCGCTTTACCGAATGAGATGTCTTCTTCCTTATCTACTATGGGATTTTTAAAAACATTATCAATGAATAGCAGAACAATGCCACCTGCTAAAAGTGATATAGCAACAGTAGTAGAACTTTCCAGCATGGCATCTATTTTTTTGGAAAATAAAAAACCTAATATCAATGCGGGTATTACACCTACTGCAATTTTTGCATAGAACTGCCAGTTCTTAAAATCCACAAATTTTTTCCAATATAAAACCACCACCGCTAAAATGGCACCCAATTGTATAGCCACTGTAAATACTTTACTGAAATCATCTTCTGTAATGTGGAGTAATTTCTCAGTGATGATCATGTGCCCTGTTGAAGAAACGGGTATGAATTCAGTAAGTCCTTCTACAATGCTGATGATAATACTTTGTATGGTATCCATATCAATTTGGTGATTTGATAATTTTATGATTCGGGAAAGAAAAAACCGATTTGTAAATCTGAATCAATCTTCAAATTTTCAAATCGGCAAATTTTCAAATCAATTTATTTTTAATTAGTCTTGGGCTTTTTCATAATAGCAAATATCTCAATAATAAAACCCGCAATAATTAGCATAGGAGCAATGGTAATACGGGTAGTGCTATATACTTCATCTTTATTAAAAACTTTTGGGTCGCTGCTTTTACCACCAGCCATTAAAAAAAAGCCCAATGCCAGTACTGCCAGGCCAATCAGCATCCACATAAAATTATCTTTTGTAAATAAGGGAGCAGCGCTGCTTGTGGTAGTAACTTGTTTTTTCTCTTTGTTCATGTTATTGTAATTGAAGCCGCAAATTAATATAATTCATCCAATTTCATACGGAGGTATTTAATTACCGACCTATGGGTACTGAATAAAGAGATACTGATACCTAAAACGAGGATCGCTAAAAATAGCAATATCATACTTGTGTTATCACGTAATTCTTCAAAACCCGGAATAAAGGATTCTATGAGCATTACTGTAAACCAAACGGCAACAATAGCTATGCCCGAGGCGATCAACCCGTTCATAATGGCTCTCATGTTTATAGGTTTAGCAATGAACCATCGGGTGGCACCAACCATTTGCATGGTCTTTATTAAGAAACGATTGCTATACATGGCTAACCTTATCGTGTTATCAATTGAAAAAACTACCAATATTGTTAACAAGATGGCTGCAAATAAAAAAATATAGGCACCCCACTCTACATATTTACTTACCTGGCTAATTGTTTCGGTTGGAAAATTAACATCAGTGATAAGGCCAGGGTACCGGGATAATAGATCTACCGACAGGGCATCCAGGCTATCTTTTTGTACATAATCAGCTTTTATATAAAAGTCAATGCTTTCGGGCAAAGGATTTTTATCTATGAATTTTTTCCAGGTGGTATCATTTTTTGCATTCCATTTCTGTATGGCCATTTCTTTGGTTACATATTGTACATCTTTGGCGTAAGGAATGGCCGAGATGTAGTTTTTCAGGCTGTCAATTTTGTTTTGCTGAGCATTAAGATTGAGCCACACATTCACTTGTATATTTTCCTTAAAATAGTCACCGGTTTTACGAAGATTTAAAAAGAACCAGCCAACAATACCGAATAAGAATAAGACCAGTGATACGCCAATAATAGCATATGCATATGTTGGTTTACCCCGTTTGCTGCTTGCTTTTCCAAATTGAGCCATAATTTATTATTGTTTGGAGTTAGTACAATTTACTTTTTCAAGTGGGGCAAAAATAAAGGTTTTTACCTGCTTTGCCCTATTTTTGCTGTCTTCAAAACGATTGCCTGCCCGATTTATTTTTATAAATATATATGTTGATTGGTGATTGAAGCTTAAATAACTTTTCTTTCACAGTTTGAAGGAAGATAGTTTTAAAAAATAGATGCGTAACAGGAAAAATTATTGAACGAACAATGGAATACGATTTTAGAAAGATTGAGCCGCATTGGCAGGATGAATGGAAAAAAAGCGGTGCTTACAAAGTCAGCAACGAATCCGCAAAGCCAAAGTATTATGTACTGGATATGTTTCCTTATCCAAGTGGTGCCGGTTTGCATGTGGGTCATCCACTGGGGTATATAGCCAGCGATATTTACAGCAGGTATAAAAGATTAAAGGGTTTTAATGTTTTACACCCAATGGGCTTTGATAGTTTTGGTTTACCGGCTGAGCAGTATGCACTGGAAACAGGCCAGCACCCGGCAACTACTACAGAAAAAAATATTGCAACTTTTAAATCACAATTAGATAAGATAGGGTTCTGTTATGACTGGGACAGGGAAGTAAGAACCAGCGACCCCAAATTTTATAAATGGACACAATGGATATTTTTACAACTCTTCAACAGTTATTTCTGCAACACAGAAAAAAAAGCAGTACCTATTTCATTGCTGATAAAAAAATATGAAACAAAAGGGGCCATGCCCAAAACGGGAGAACCAATACCCGGTAAACATTTTACTGCAGATGAATGGAACGGATATAGCCAACAACGTAAAGAAGAGATACTGATGAGCCGCCGCCTGGCTTTCAGCAAATATGGCGAAGTGAATTGGTGTGAAGCATTGGGCACTGTACTGGCAAATGATGAAGTGGTGAATGGGGTAAGTGAGCGTGGCGGCCACCCGGTAGAAAAAAAGAAAATGCGCCAGTGGTATTTGCGTATCACATCCTATGCCGACAGGTTGCTGCAAGGACTGGAAACTGTTGAGTTCAGTGAAGCCATGAAAGAAATGCAAAAGAACTGGATTGGTAAGAGTGAAGGAGCAGAGATGGAATTTAAGATCGTGAGCTGTGAGTCGTCAGTTGTGAGTACTGATGCATCAGAAAGTACCTCACTCACGTCTCACAACTCACAGCTCACGGTTTACACCACACGGCCCGATACCATTTTTGGAGTCGACTTTATGGTTGTTGCCCCGGAGCATGAGCTTGTTGCTGCCATTACAAGTGCCGATCAAAAAGAGGCAATAGAAAAATACCTGCACTATGTAAAAAGCCGCAGCGAAAGGGAACGGCTGGCCGAAGCAAAAACGATCACAGGTTGTTTTACTGGTGCGTACGCCATAAATCCTTTTGATGGAAGAGAGATACCTATTTGGATAGCAGAATATGTGCTGGCAGGATATGGTACGGGTGCTATTATGGCGGTGCCTTGTGGCGATCAGCGTGATTTTGCTTTTGCAAAACATTTTAATATTCCCATCACCAATATCATTGGCAAACATTTTAATGGCGAAGAAGCCAATGCAACCAAAGACGCCATATTGGAGAACTCCGGTTTTTTAACCGGCTTGCTGATGAAAGATGCCATAACTATTGCCACAAATAAAATTGAAGAGCTGGGCATTGGTAAAAAGAAAGTGAATTACCGCATGCGTGATGCAGGTTTTAGTCGTCAGCGATATTGGGGAGAACCTTTTCCAATAACATGGAGCGATGGTATTGCTATTCCTTTGGATGCAGAAGAGTTGCCATTGGAACTGCCGCATGTAGATACATATGGTCCCGGCCCGGATGGCGAAGGACCATTGGCTAATTTGAAAGAGTGGGTAGAAACGCCTGCCGGTAGAAGAGAGACTTCTACTATGCCCGGTTATGCCGGCAGCAGCTGGTATTTTCTGCGTTACATGGATCCAAATAATGAAACAACTTTCTGCGACCGCAAAGCAAGTGATTATTGGAACCAGGTTGACCTGTACATTGGCGGTACCGAGCATGCTGTTGGGCATTTGCTGTACAGCCGTATGTGGACCAAAGTTTTGTTTGACCTAGGATTGATCAGTTTTGATGAGCCGTTTAGGAAATTGCTTAATCAAGGGATGATACAGGGGAATAGTAGGTTTGTTTATAGGTTGGATAAGTTTTTAGTAAGAATTGATGGAAAATTTACTGATTATGCTGAAGGGCGAAAAGTTTTTATTTCTTATAATCACTATCGGTTAATAAATTCAATTGTATCACCCAATAAAAAGGAAGAATACAATTTTATGCTAAAAGATGTAAAGAATTATTTCAATATTCCACTAGAAGTAAATCTTGAAGAAAGAGGATCAAAAACATCGGTATTACATGTTGATGTAAATATAGTTGAAGGGTTAGAATTAGACCTAAATGAATTTACGAAATGGAAAAATGGGGAATTTGCTAATGCAGAATTCATTTTAGAAAATGGCAAATATATCTGCGGCGCTGAGATAGAAAAGATGTCGAAATCCAAATTCAATACTGTTAATCCTGACGAACTCTGTCAAAAATACGGTGCCGATACCTTCCGCATGTATGAAATGTTTCTTGGTCCGGTTGAAGCCAGTAAGCCATGGGATACAAAAGGTATTGAAGGGGTGCATCGTTTTTTAAGAAAACTGTGGCGTTTATTTAATGATGAATTGAAAGGAAAGATCTGGAACGAAGACCATTCAACCGACGCTGAATTGAAAATATTACACCGCACCATCAAAAAAATTGAAGAAGATACCGAGCGGTTCAGTTTTAATACAGCTGTAAGTACATTCATGATCTGTGTGAATGAACTGGCTGATCTTAAATGCCATAAAAAAGAAATTTTAGAAAAACTGCTTATCCTGCTTACACCTTATGCACCGCATATCAGCGAAGAATTGTGGAGCCAATTAGGTAACAACGGGTCTATTTTGAATGCGGCCTATCCTGCATTCAACCCGACTTTGCTCGTGGAGAGTACAAAGGAATATCCTGTTTCCATCAATGGTAAACTGCGTACTAATATTCAACTGGCGCTTGACCTTGAGCAATCGCAAGTAGAAAAAATAATACTGCAAAATGAGATCGTACAAAAATGGTTGGAAGGTAAAATGCCTAAGAAGATCATCTTTGTAAAAGGTAAGATGGTGAATGTGGTGATCTAGTTAAGACCATTAACCACAAATGACCCATAAAAATTAATATGTCTTAACTATTTACAAAACATTTTTTTTTGTTTAAAATAAATGCACGTAATTGCATCTCGTATAACGTTACCTAACTTGCGTATGCCAATAACTGCTAATTTTTATTTAACATTTGCCATAATTGTATAAAAGATATTTTGATCTTTTTGCAGTGATATATGTTTTAAGAAACGAAGCCGTTTTAAATTAATTATTTATATTGTAAACCCTATTAAATAAATTCCATGCAAATTTTTACTTTGTCTACACGGCCATTTAACAGGCTAAAACCCTTACTGGTATTCATTTTTTTTACAGGGATCTGTCATGCAACATTTGCGCAGCAAAGTCCTAAAATGAAATCGAATGATGTGATCATTGCTGATTTTAAAAAAGCAAATGCAAATAAAACCGAGCTACAGCTCAAGCAGTCACAGGCTAAGATCATGAAAGAACTTTGTCCTAACCATCCCTCATATAAAGCTGCCGTAAAGCAGCCTGGGGCCAATATGCAATCTGCTAATGCATATGAAAGCTGGAAGAAAAGTTATCCTGCTGAATATGCAGCTTACCTTAAAATATTTGATTTTAAATATTGATCCTTTTTTATTAATCTTTTTACTACTCATTTAAAACTGTATAAATGAAATCAATTCTACTACTGATAAACCTGCTTGTTTTATCATTATTTATCTCTTCTGAAAATTTTGCGCAATGTGTATCTGTGCCTTCTTTTGGCCCAGGAGCCATTGTAGAATCATTTGAAGGAGTACCAACCTCAGCAACTAACCCATCCGGGGGTGGAGGATATAATGTACCTGTTACCCCATTTACGTTTAGCAGTGGTGTGATATTAACTGCGCCTTCTCCTAATTCATTCGGCCAGGCAGTGCTGGCGGATTGGTCTAAAGGAAGTGCAAGCTGGGGAATTTGCAACAGTTCAACAACACCTGCAGATGTTCCCGGAGGTACAGCCTCTCTAAACCTCAACAACAATACGGACATTATTGGCTTTACTTTACCATTCCTTTCTTCCAAAGTGGGTCTGTATGTTGAAGGAGCCCCATGCGCAGGATCTACGATCACGCTTAGGATTTATGATGCATCAAACGTGTTGATCGGAACCTGTACTACCACTCCAACTGGGTTAGCCAGTAACTGGAGGACACATTTTATCGGATTTAACAGTGCTTCAGCTAATATAAGCAGGATAGAGGTAGATGGCCCTTACATTGTATTGGACATGCTTACATTTGAAAATTGTGTAAGTATAACCTGTCCGGCTAATCAGACCGTTAATAATACAGCTGGCTTATGCAGCGCAGTGGTTAATTATACGAGTTCTTCTTCAGGAACGCCAGTGCCAACAGTTACATATGCATTTACCGGAGCTACAACAGGCTCAGGCAATGGAAATGGCAGCGGATCTACCTTTAATGTGGGTGTAACTTCTGTTACCTTAACAGCAACAAATACTTGCGGCACAGCAACCTGCAGTTTTACAGTAACTGTAATTGATAACCAAAATCCTGTAATCACCTGCCCTGGCAATATTGCAGCTTGTGAGAACCAGGTAGTTACTTATACAACTCCGGGTGCAACAGATAATTGTTCTGCAACAGTAACTCAAACTGCGGGTCTTCCTTCCGGTTCTGTTTTCCCTGTAGGAACAACTGTTAATACTTTTGTTGCAACTGATCCTGCAGGCAACACTGCCAGCTGTTCATTTAATGTTATTGTTTACGCCTCACCAACAGTTAACCAACCGGCTAACCAGGTAGTATGTAACGGTGCTCCAACAGCCCCGGTTAATTTTACAGGCAATACTTCACCTGGTACAATATGTGCAACTGTAAATGAAGGAGGTAGCATTACACTCACAGCACCTGCTGGCAGGGTTATTACTTCTATCATTTTTGCAAGTTATGGTACACCAAATGGTGTATGCGGAAGCTTTACCATTGGCGGCTGTCATGCTTCAAATAGTATGTCGGTTGTTTCTGGATTGGCATTAGGACAGAACAGTGTTACCATTCCTGCAACTAATGCACAGTTTGGAGATCCTTGCGGAGGAACTCCTAAACGCCTTTATGTAGAGGCTTCTTATTCAGTAGCAGGAACTACAGTTTATAACTGGACCAACAATACTACTTCAATAGGATTAGCGGCAGCTGGTACAGGCAATATAGCATCTTTCAATGCCATTAATACAGGCAATGCACCGGTAATTGCAACAGTTACCGTTACAGCAACATATACCAATTCCGGTACAACTTGTACCGGTGTACCGGTAAGCTTTACATACACAGTTAACCCCACTCCGACTGTAAATGCCCAAGCCAATCAAACAGTTTGTCCCGGAGCAACTACAACAGCAACTTTTACAGGTGCAGTAGCCGGCACAGTTTATAACTGGACAAATACAAATACAGCAATTGGTTTGGGTGCAAGCGGTACAGGAAATATTTCTTTTACAGCAACCAATGCAACCACTGCACCAATTACAGGTACAATAACTGTAACACCAACATATACAAATGGAGGAACAACCTGTACAGGATCTACAAGCTCATTTAATATAACAGTTAATCCAAGCCCATCTGTAGACCCTATCCCTAACCAGGTAGTATGTCAAAATTCGCCTACAGCTCCTGTTAACTTTACGGGAACCCCTGCTGGTGTAGTATTTCAATGGACAAATAATAATACATTGATAGGTTTAGCAGCTTCAGGCATGGGTAATATCCCTTCATTTATTGCTTTAAACCCTACCAATGTTCAACAGGTTGCTACGGTAACTGTAACACCTGTTACAGGTTTAAGTACACCAATAACACAAACATTTAATTTTACAGGAGCAG
>JAYUYX010000106.1:0-5519 GCA_043752205.1 Chitinophagaceae bacterium | reverse complement strand
TCGGTTACCGTGCAGCCAAAAGCAACAACCGAATATACAGTTGAAGCAAGAAACCCCGGTGGATGTAAAACAACCGACAGGGTAACTGTATTTGTGCTTTGCGATGGCGCCAATATTTTTATACCAAATACTTTTTCGCCAAACGGCAGCGGTGCCAATGATGTTTTTTATCCAAGGGGTTCAGGTATTTTCAAAATAAAATTATTACGCATTTTTAACCGCTGGGGTGAAGTGGTATTTGAAAAAGTGAATTTTTCACCGAACGATCCAACAGCAGGCTGGGACGGCACTGTAAGGGGACAGAAATTAAACAGTGATGTATTTGTTTACACTGCAGAGCTGCTTTGTGAGAACAATACCTCATTGATTGTAAATGGCAACATCGCATTGATCAGATAATTAATAAATACAAATCTTATATCCAATATCCACAACCATGAAAAAAAATATACCATCACGACTTTACCTTACAGCATTGATGTTGACCTGCTGCTTATGTGCACAAACGCAGGACATACATTTTTCTCAATTCTTTGAAACACCTTTATTAAGGAACCCATCTCTTGCGGGAATTTTTAAAGGCGATATCAGGGTACAATCAGTGTATCGTAGCCAATGGAATAATATTACAGATGCATACAGAACCGGCTCATTCAATATTGAATATAAAAAACCAATTGGCAGGGCAGATGATTTTTTAACCCTTGGAGCACAGGTGTTGTATGATAAGGCAGGTACCATTGCCATGACATCAACACATCTCTTACCTGTATTGAATTATCAAAAATCATTAAGCACAGAAAAGAACATGTACCTCTCACTTGGTTTTATGGGTGGGCTTGTACAAAGAAGAATAGACCAAAGTAAAATCACCACAAACAGTCAGTACAATGGCAGTGGCTATAACGGTAGTTTAAACAATGGCGAGAATTTCACAAAGCCATCCTACTCTTATTTTGATGCCAGCGTTGGCATGAGTTTTAATACACAGCTTGGCGAAAATGAGAACAATAACATTTATGCAGGCCTGGCTTATCATCATTTTAATAAATCAAATAAAATATCTTTTTATGGCAATACAGATTTAGAAATGATACCCAAGTGGGTTGCTTCTGTTGGTATAAAATTGAATGTGAGCGAAGAATCTTATTGCACACTGTACGGTGATTACAGCAACCAAGGTATTTACAAAGAAACTGTTGCAGGACTTATCTACAGCTACAGGCTTGGTGACCCGAAAGACGCAAGGTATGTTTTACATGTTGGTAGTATGGTACGTTTGAAAGATGCGTTGATACCTGTAGTAAAGATCGATGTAAGTCACATTGCTGTTTCAGTAAGCTATGATGCAAATATCTCTCAATTAAGAAACGCCAGTTTTGGAAGAGGTGGATTTGAATTTGCTTTAAGTTACCAGAATTTTAATAATAAGGAGAATAGCTCAAGTAATGCTGTTCGCTGCCCGAGTTTTTAATTTTTTTTTTGAATTAATAATTTTTACCAACTTTAGTGCCTGGCAATATTGCTAAAAATGTAAAAAAATTAAGCACGTCTATTTTCATAGACCACTGCCTCCCGCAAAACAGGATAAAACACCGCAATCAGTAATTTATTTCACGGCCAATAAATCCACCTTTTGTATAGAAGGAGGCTTACTCAATAAAATGTCGGCATTAGCCATGAGGGCCGCTGCAATAGGCCCACTCAAATGTGCATCCCGACCTTCGTCTCCTTCAAACGTATCGAAGATTCCAAAGGTATTTTCGTTCACCTGAAAGGCATACCAATTGAGCGTAAGCGGCTCACTTTCCGCTAAGGGTAAAGCACTCTTTAAAAAGTTTGCTACTTCCTGTTCTTTGCCTGGTTTTGCTTCCACAATTGCCATGATTCCTACTTTTGCCATTGTTTTGTTTTTAAGATTGATAATAAAATCAGAATACCTGGATGTACGTAATCGCATCCTTCCGGGATTTAAACATAATCACAGCAGTTCTTATTAAGCCATGTAATTTAAAATTATAACCTGTTAAGTGGATTTTTTAATCAACCCATCTGCAAGCCCCTGCCATTGAGCCTTGGAAAACATTCCCATAGCACCAATACCTACAGCCACATCCCTCACTTTATCTGTAGCTGATTCCGCATGATCATTGGGTTTAATATTACGATCAACGATCAAGGCGCTGATCTTTGAATTTTTCCTGGTTACTATAAAACTACTCGTAGATTCGGCAGCGTAAAAATGTGCTATTTCATTTTTGCTCCCAAAAGGATTCGGGCTCGGCCTTACCCGGAATCCAACACTTTGTATATCTTCTTCGTCACGTTCTTTCAAATCCTCTACACAAACCCAATCATACCCATCACCTTCTGTACTCCCGGGCCCCGGTATATCAATTTTAAAATAATCTCCTTTTCTTGCATTCCTGTTTACTTCTTTACCAGTTTCATCAATGAGTTGAAATTTTGCACTGATAGAACCTGCAACACTATGCCAGTTATTTACGCAAAGCAGTTTTTGTTTTACAATCTCAAAAAAAGTTTTTGCTGTTTTATCATCCATTAACTCAACAAAAGTTTCTGCTTGAATTTCTTTACCTGTATACTGTTCAGGCACGATTCCGATAAAATCGTAATGTTTCATAATGACTTTTATTGTTTTAGTAAAACAAAAATCCTGCCGAAGCAGGTATGTTGTGGAGGGTGATGGGTGATGATCATTAGTAAATACGGGTATAAAAAATAAAAAAGGCAACCGATATGGATTGCCTTTTTTTGTGGAGAGTATCGGGGTCGAACCGACGACCTCTTGCATGCCATGCATACTATACTCTTTCACTTAAACCTGTATTTCAATTACTTATCCCTTACTTACTTGATTATGATACCCAAATGATACCCGAAATTTTGTTTATGAATTTTGTTTACAAATTTACAAGCATAATGTAATATTAAATATGCCTTATAAACTATAAATGCTGAATTCCTTTAGAGTATAATATAGGTATAGCCGTTTTCCAGTTTTATCATATACTAACCCTAAAAATTCACTTGAACTCTTCCATCCCACTACCTCTCCTGAATCAATTTTAAAAGCCTTCCTTTCCTCTTTGATCCTACTTTCAAGGATTTGCCTTACCTGACTAAATTCCTCAGCTTTAGAAGCCAAATGAATGTACACAGTAATAAGGTTGCCTTCAAAAAAATAAAGATTAACACCAGTGACCAGGATTCCAAGTATAGCAGTTTTAGGCTTAGTCTTATAGAGGTCAATTCCATTATCTGTTGCCACATACATAATCTCATCCTTTAATTCAGCTCTATCAGCATTTAGCCTGTATGGTATAAAATTAAATTTCATTGTATTTTGTTTTGGTATTATAGAAAAAGCTGCCCTTTTGGACAGCTAATTAAAAATTAATAAGAAAACATCTGTTGCCGGAAAAAGCTAACATTTCTTAATTACGTAAATAATAGCAATAATTAGAAAAAGCCAACCTACTAATTTGAAATTGGAAGGTTTTTCCTTTCGATATGAAGTCACTATATTAGTTGAATTTTGACCTTCGTTTCTTGGCTCACTTCCAAACAACTTTATGTGTTCTTTTCTATCCCATTCTTTTGAGATTTCTTGCCCCTGCTTGGAGATATAAACTTTTCTACCAAAAAGTTGGTACAAATATTCAGTTCCAATTTGCTCACCTGTAATTGGGCAATAACCTCTATTGATTAATCCCTTAGTATTTAGGAAATCGTATATCCCTGCATCTAAAGTAACATGCATCTTCATCAATTGTATTGAATTTTCAAACCTGCTTTTATCCCATTTACCACCACCATTTTCTTTGGGCATTTCTAAACCAGCATTATTTAATTCAGCGCAAATATCTTCCATCCATTTTGCCGGAAAATTGTCCATAACAGTTAATTTTTGAATAGTAAATAAATAAGTTAATCAGCGGGGTAATATCACCTAATTTCTATTTCGAGCTTGATAGGTATTACAAAGTTTTAGAAGTATCTTTTCACCCATAGAACCTGGAACCACTCTACCAAATTCGCCATAATCATTTCCTGATTCAATAACTGTTCCTTTAGAAGAATAGGTTACAAATTGAGTACTTCTTAATTCCTTTGTATCACATTTAATTTCCCAAAGAAATACTGAAAAAGTATTGTAATAAGTAAAGGGCTTATTACCCTTCTTAATTGTTGTTTTGGCTTCTGTTATTTTAACCCAAGCCTTCTTAAAGCTAATTGTACCATCTATTGCTTCTATCTCGCTGCTTAAGTCTATGTAATACTTTTGATTGTCAGCAGATTCACCAATAAAATCCCAACTGGCATCTGCTGTTTGAGAATGGCTTAAAAGAGAAATAAATAAGTATGAGAATGTCAGTATCAAATATTTTTTCATGATTAGTTATTTATGTGATTAATTAGATGGCTTATTCGATAACCTCAAAAATAAGAATTCCTGTGACATTGTTGGCTTAAAAGATAACCAACATGACAGAAGTTCAATTACTTAAGAAAATAGGGTTGAGGATTAAACAAATACGTGAGGAAAAGGGAATTACTCAAGATAAATTGGGCATAGATATGAGCATGGATAAGAGGGCAATTAAAGAGTACGATAAATCCAATGTTTCAAGATTAGAATCAGGTAAAACAAATCCTCAAATATTTACTCTTTATAGAGTTTCTCAGGCTTTAGGAGTTACGTTAGATGAGTTGTTGAAGGTTGATTAAAGACTTAAATTACTTCATTAAAGAATAAAATTTAATTGACCAGGCTACTTTCTTTTTCCCTTATATATGCAGGGCTACTATTATACATTTTTTTTCCTCAAAATCCTTTGCTACCTTTCCAAACTTAATCCTATTTTTTTTATGCCCGTTAGTATAAACAACTGAAACAAGGTCATTACTGGTTAGTGGATACATAGTTTCACTAAGTGTCATGTTATCATAAAAAACTTTTGCTTCCTGGTTTCCTAAACTAATTGAGGTTTTCAAAAATTCAATACCTTTCGACTTATCACCTACTTTAAAATAAATTTGTCCAAGCATACAGAGGTATTTTGAAATAGAGGCCGGGTCCTTATGAATTAATATATTCAAATCATCTATAGCCTCGTTATATTTTCGTATTTCAAAATATGCTATTGACCTAAGATAATATGATAAAAACATGTCTTCATCTTTCGATATTACCTCATTAAAATACCATATAGAATCTTTAAATTGGCCAAGAGCAAATTTTGTGGCGCCTATATGAAAATATGTTTCTTTTGTTTTTTCATAACTTAGTACTTTATTAAAATCTGAAAGTGCACCTTTATAATCGTTTAACCTACCTTTTATTTTGGCTCTTTCATTATAAACCAAGTAATGATCCGGGTTTAGTTCAAGGGCTTTATCATATAAAACAAGCGCTTCATCGTATAGCTTAAGGTCTCTTTTAAAATTACCTTTATTACCATAACAAATTGCGTTTTGATTATTTAATTCAATAG
>JAYUYX010000105.1:0-5546 GCA_043752205.1 Chitinophagaceae bacterium | reverse complement strand
TTGAAAACATAAAAGATCAGTTTCTAATTGGTGCCAATTTGTTGGTAGCACCAGTGGTAACAAATAATGATCAAAGAACAGTACAATTTCCAAAAGGCAAATGGAAATATAATAATACAATTATAAAAGGCCCTGTTACTAAAAGTTTTTCTGTAGCACTTGATGAGCTATTGATTTTTGAAAAGCAAGCTGAAAAATAATAAGCCCATTTTAATGGCTGGTAAAATTTATTTTTTGGCTATTAATTTTTTTAAATAAGGAAGTATTACTAATAATTGGATTAGCAGAATTATCTACGAAGCTATACAATTAATTTTATTGTAGCCTCGCAGTAGTTTATAGTAGTAATTGCTCACTTGTACGGTGTGGTATATCATTTGGGTTATGTAGAAAAGTAAAGGATTAAAATAATATCATTAATTTTTTTTAATACACCAGTGTTAGTTTCACTGCCGGAAAAATAAATAGTAAATAGCAAACTGTATTTTGTTTATGTGGTACCAAGTGAAAAATATAAATAATATAGATACGCCAGCTTTACTTATTTATAAAGATAGGGTAAGCCAAAACATTGCAAAGGCTGTTACAATGGTAAGTTCTCCGGCGCAGTTGCGGCCGCATGTTAAAACGCATAAAATAATGGAAATTGCAGAAATGATGCTGGCAGCAGGTATCAGCAAATTTAAATGTGCCACTATTGCCGAAGCGGAAATGCTGGCACTTGCCAATACAAAAGATGTGTTGCTGGCCTATTTGGTTGTTGGGCCAAAAATAAAGAGATTGCAAATGCTTAAAGAAAAATTTACTGCAACAAATTTTTCCTGCCTCATTGATAATTATGAAGCTGCAAAACAATTGTCTCAAAATTTTATCAATAGCCCAATACAGGTGTATATAGACTTAAACATAGGTATGAACCGCACGGGGGTTTTACCAGAAAATGCTTTTGCTTTATACAAAGATTGTGTGGCGTTAAAAGGTATTGAAATTGTTGGGCTTCATGCGTACGACGGCCATATCTATGATACCGATGTTGCCATCAGAACAAGCAGAGCAATACAAGTTATTGAATTACTCTCCATTCCAAAAAATCAGATTGAAATATTCTCAGAAAATAAAATAAAAGTGGTGGTAGGCGGTACTCCTACTTTTAAAATTTACGCTAATCAAAATAATGAGGTAGAAGTTAGCCCCGGAACTTTTGTTTTTTGGGATAAAGGCTATAATAGCATACTGCCAGATGTGGATTTTTTATTTGCCGCAGTAATTGTTACAAGGGTAATTTCCATCATTGATAAAAATACACTGTGTGTAGATTTGGGTCATAAAGCCATAGCAGCAGAAAATCCTTTACCCCGTATTGAATTTTTAAATGTTAGCAATGCCAAATCACTTAGCCAAAGTGAGGAACACCTGGTGGTAGAAGTAGCCGATGCGAATGAACATAAAATAGGTGATGTTTGGTTTGGTGTGCCCATTCATATTTGTCCAACAGTTGCATTGTACAATGAAGTGATGGTGGTAGAAAATGAAATAGTTTCTGCAAGCTGGAAAGTGATAGCGAGAGATAGGAAAATATGTGTATAAGGTTTATGCTCTTTATTAAAGTGTCTTAGACTAAACCCACAGTAGATGCGTTGGTGGTATTCTACTGGCCAGCGATAATTTGAATTGCTGCTTAACAAATATCAAAGGGTATAAGCTAAGTTTATTGTTATTTTAAGTGTGCTACTTGTTGTGAGTGTAATTTTTGATGCTGAAAAAAAGTAGCATATAAAGGAAATTTCTAAGGATAAACTTTTTTATTTAATATCTCCGGATTTATCTAACATACATTTTTCAAATACAATTACCGCCAATGATACTTTAAATTTTTTACTATGAATATATGTACAACGGCGGTGGCGTATGAATTGGCGATTTTAACAATGATGGAATGCGGGATATTTTGCTAGCACAACCAAGTGCTTCCTAAACTATAAATTAATAACGAAAATTAATGAACAGAAACATCAATCCGCAATTTTTCATACAAACACATTCCAATTTGTCACCCGCAGACCCGCTATTTTTTTACCACCTTATCATATTAGAATAATGAAACTAACATTCCCATATCAACTGGAAAACATTCAAAAAAAAATATTGCAGCAGGAAGAAACACTAAAGATTGTTGCCAGCCTCTACGCCGATGCCATTGAAAGCGGTGGTTTGATACATGTTTATGCCAATGGGCATTCAAGAGTAGCAGTAGAGGAGATGTGCATTCGAATGGGGGCACTTACCGGTTTTCGTGCCATTTTATCAACCGGGCTTACATCATTTACAGATGTTGTTGGCCCCAATGGAATAAGGGTAAACCAGTTTTTTGAAAAAGTTGAAAAAAGTGGTGCTGCTTTACTGGATGAAATTGATTTTGGTTCTAAAGATGTTATGCTGGTAATTACTGCCACAGGTACAACCGCTGCAGCTGTTGATATTGCTTTGGAATTTAACAGGCGTTACCCAACTCAGCCATTGATAGCGCTTTCATGTAAAGAGCAATCAATGAATGCACCCGTAAAACATAGCGCCGGCATGAACTTATGGCATGTAATACAACAGGCAGAGAAAGGCTTTTTCCTTGATAATGCAATGCCAGTGGGAGATTTAAGTATACATATTGATGGAGAATCCGGTCAGTATAAACTTTGTCCTTTAAGTTCAATCGGTGCGCTAACGGTTGTACAGTCGTTAAATGAATTAACTATCCATGCATTGGATGAAAGAGGTATTGAACATTTTGTGTTAAAGAATATGCACCTGAATAATACAGAAGTTAATTATGATTCCTGGTTAAGAGATCAGCGGAAAAGATATGCCCGGTCGATGGACAATGAAAATGCGTTAATTCCAATAAAATAGTTGAATGGCAAACAAAGTATATATCGTTACCGGTTCTACAGGCATTGCAGCTGAAACAATTAAATTACTGCTGGCTGATAATAATTATGTCTGTTATGCAGGAAGAGACATATCGCATTGTGAATCATTGCTGGAGGAAATCAAAGAAAAAGGATATGATGCTGATTATATTTCCGGAGACCTGACTAATGAATCGGTAGTGCGGGAATTGGTAAGCACCTGTATCAATATACATGGTAGAATTGACGGGTTGTTTAATGTGGCAGGTGTAAGTGGAAGGAAATTTGGAGATGGGCCATTGCATGAATGTACGCTCGAAGGATGGCAAACCACCATGAATATTAACCTTACTACACAGTTTCAAATGTGCAAATATGCATTGAAACAAATGTTGTTGCAGGAGCCGGATGAAGATGGAATGCGGGGTGTGATATTAAACATGAGCAGTGTGCTGGCTTTTTCTCCTGAAGCAAAAAATTTCACTGCCATTGCTTATGCTGCGGGCAAAGGTGCAATTATCAGCATGTCAAAGACCGCTGCAGCATATTATGCAAAAGATAAAATCCGCATTAATGTTATCGCCCCGGGCCTTGCTTTAACCAAGATGAGTGCAAGGGCATCCGAAAATGAAACGATTGTTGAGTTCATGAAATATAAACAACCGTTGGCAGGAACAGTGATGTCGGCAAAGGATGTTGCCAAAGCTGCCAGTTTTTTATTAGGCAATCAGTCGCTGATGATTACCGGTGAAACGATGGTGGTGGATGCAGGTTGGAATATTTCTTAAAAGAATTTCAAAAGACAAATAAATGAGTACAATCAATTATTCAAAAGAACTTCAAACAATCAGTGATTATGATGTAATTGTAGTAGGTGCAGGTTCAGCAGGTTCCACCGCTGCAATAGCAGCTGCAAGGGCCGGAGCAAAAACAATGTTGATTGAGCGGCTTCCTTTTTTAGGAGGAATCAGCACGGCTGTACTGGATACTTTTTATGGCTATTATACTCCCGGAAAAATTTCCAAAAAAATTGTGGGTGGTATTGCGGATGATGTGATAAAGGGATTGCAGGAGTTTAAAGCATCTTTTGAAAGACCTAATACATTTGGCGCTGGAACAGGAATTACCTATCATCCTGAATATTTAAAAATTGTTTGGGAAAAATTGGCTGTAGATGCGGGGGTAACGGTGTTGCTGAATGCATGGGTGCAGGATGTTTTAAAAGATGGCAACCGGATTAAAGGTTTGGTGGTGGCTACAAAAAATGGCATAGTGTATTACACGGCCAAACAATTTGTAGACGCTTCGGGTGATGCGGATTTAATTTTCCAGGCAGGGTTTGAGTATGAGCAGGCTGGTGAAATTGATCCTGCTCAAACATTAACCACCACCTTTAAAATGGTGAATGTGGATATCGCTAAAAGAAAAGCTATAACTAAAGAACAGTTTCATCAACTGATGGCAACAGCTGCCGAAAGCGGTAATTATAATTTACCTAGAAAAGAAGGAAGCGATCATATTACTCCTGTGGACGGAATGATTGCAACCATCATGACAAGATTGAAATCTTATGAAACGGTTGATGGCAAAACGATCAACGCTACCAATCCTGAATTTCTCAGCTCTGCAGAAATCAGGGGACGTTTGCAGGCCTTAGAATATATCCGCTTCTTAAAAGACTATGTACCCGGTTATGAAAAAGCTGAACTGTCAACCTTTGGTGTGCAGATTGGTATCAGGGAAACAAGAAGGATTTATGGTGAATACAGGTTGAATGAAACCGATGTATTGGGCGCTGTGCAATTTGAAGACCAGGTTGGTTTGTGTGGAGCACCTATGGAAGACCATCATGATGGTGCTGATACCCAATGGCAGTATCTACCCGAAGGAAGAACTGTAGGTATTCCCTACCGGACACTGATTCCAAAAAACACTTCCAACATTCTTGTTGCAGGAAGATGTTTCAGCGCCAATCATGTTGCGCACAGTAGTATTCGTTCAATGGGGCAATGTATGGTAATGGGGGAGGCTGCCGGTATTGCTGCTGCTATTTGTGCCAAAGAAAATATCGAACCGGTAACATTGGATGCTCAGCGTTTAAGACAATTGTTATTTCAAAACGGAGCCATAATAAATGAGCCATGAGTAAACAATATATTATAGCATTTGATGCAGGGGGAACAAGACTAAAAGCCGGTGTCGTAGATAAAGAAGGGCAATTAATCAAAACATTTCTTGCACCTTCTAATGCAAATAAAGGAGCGGATGTTTTATATGATACAATAGTTTTGAATGTTAATAAACTCAAAGAGGAATATGGCCCTGATTTAATAGGGATTGGACTTAGTTTATCCGGGGTTATTAACCCGGATAGGGGAGTGGTTTTGTTGCCTGGGAAATTTAAAATGCTGGAAGGTTACCCAATTGTTGAAAAATTAAAATCAGATTTTGGTGTTCCTGTAATAGCTGATAACGATGGTCGTCTTGCCATGTATGCAGAAAAATATTTTGGATTGGCAAAAGATGTTGATTGGGCAGTTACATTGACTATTGGCACAGGTGTTGGTTCGGGTGTTATTGTTGATGGGAAAATTCTCACCAATCGTTTTTTTCAGTTTGGTACTCAAATTGGGCATGTTATTT
>JAYUYX010000104.1:0-5563 GCA_043752205.1 Chitinophagaceae bacterium | reverse complement strand
ATGGACATGATTGGGGATGATGTGGTGCCGATGAGTGCAAGATTTATGGCAGAAGTATAGTGTGCTCCGATATAAACGAATGTATTGAACAGGGCAACACCTGTAAGCGAAACCCAAAAAAGATAGTGCCACGATTGTCTTACCAGTTTCCATTGAGCCTTGAAGTGTTTAATAGCAAAAGGAAAAATTATAAGAGAGGCAATAAGCCAACGATAAAAATTAAGGCTTATGGGCGGGATATCTTTATTTACTGCTTTTGCTATGATAAAATTTCCTGACCAGATAAAAGCTGCCAGCACTGCCAGCCCTATGCCAATATAAATATTATTTAACGGCTTATAATCCTCCCTAAATGATCGGGATGTTCCAGAAGGTGAATTATCGTTTGGCATTTTTTATTGGTTGTAATTTCTTTGACCAAACAGTAAGCTTCCGATCCTAACCATATTGCTACCTGCATCCAATGCAAAAGTAAAATCAGCACTCATGCCCATGGAAAGAGTGGAGAATTGAAAGTTAAGAGTTGAGAGTTTGGAGTACTTATCGAAAAGAGATCTTAAAAAAGCAAACTCTTTAATGATCAGGTCGTTGTCTTCAGTAAAAGAAGCCATACCCATTAAGCCCTGCACAGGGGCATGACTGAATTCAACTTCATTGTTTTTTAATTTATTCAATAACGCCTCTAATTCAGCTGCATCAAAACCAAATTTTGTTTCTTCGGCTGATATATGCACCTGAAGAAGGCAGGGGATAGGCCTGTTTAATTTTTTTCCTTGCTTGTTTATCGCTTTTAAAAGTTTTTCACTATCTACACCATGAATGAGGTGAATGAATGGAGCAATGTATTTTACTTTATTGCTTTGCAGGTGGCCGATATAATGCCAGTTGATATCCTGTGGTAAACGTTCCTGCTTATGAAATAATTCCTGTACATAATTTTCGCCAAAGTCACGCTGGCCAAGGTTATAGAGTGCAAATATTTCTTCAACAGTCCTTATTTTGGATACAGCAACAAGTGTTGCTTTTCCATTTAACCGCTGAAGAATGTCCTGGTATTTTTGTTTATTTACAGCCATAATTTTTACCACAAACCTGCCTGCCGGTAGGCAGGGGCACTAAGTCACAAAGGTGCACAAAGTATCTAAATAAAAATGTGCAAAAGTTCCTTTTCATTTATGAAAGAACATTTGCACATCTCCGCTTTTATCTCCTCCATAAATAGTTCCCCCTTTAGGGGGCGGAGGGGGTGTCCTATTTCAATATCGTTCTACCTATCACGATCCTTTGTACTTCACTGGTCCCTTCATATATCTGGGTGATCTTGGCATCTCTCATCATTCTTTCTACATGGTATTCTTTTACAAAACCATAACCACCGTGTATCTGCACGGCCTCTATTGCGGTCCACATAGCGGTTTCACTTGCAAACACCTTTGCCATACTGCTGCTTAAAGTATAATCTATGCTATTGTCTTTTTCCCAGGCTGCTTTTAAACAAAGCAAACGTGCTGCTTCAATTCTTGTGGCCATATCTGCCAGCTTAAACTGTATGATCTGGTGGTTCATGATCTCGGTACCGAAAGCTTTGCGTTCTTTACTGTAAGCAACAGATAATTCGTAAGCGCCCGCTGCAATACCCAATGCCTGCGATGCAATACCTATGCGGCCACCCGCCAATGTTTTCATGGCAAACTTAAATCCGAAACCATCTGCGCCAATTCTGTTTTCCTTAGGTACTTTTACATCAGTAAATAAAATGCTGTGTGTATCACTTCCCCGTATGCCCAACTTATTTTCTTTGGCGCCAACTTCTACACCCGTCCAGTTCTTTTCAACAATAAAAGCATTAATACCTTTACTTCCTTTACTTACATCAGTTTGTGCAATCACTAAATAAACACTTGCACTGTTACCATTGGTTATCCAGTTCTTAGTACCATTCAGTAAATAATGATCGCCCTTATCTTCTGCTGTTGTTCTTTGCGAAGTAGCATCACTGCCTGCTTCTGGCTCACTCAATAAAAATGCACCAATATATAATTCGCCATCTTTTTTACCCTGTGCCAGGGGATGGAGGTATTTTTGTTTCTGTTCTTCAGATGCATACTCCTGCAGGCCATAACAAACCAGGCTGTTGTTTACACTTACACAAACACTCACACTTGCATCAATTTTACTGATCTCTTCCATAGCCAGTACATAACTTACTGTATCCATACCACTACCGCCATATTCCGTCTTTACCATCATGCCCATAAAACCGAGGTCGGCTAATTTCTCTATCTGCTTTTTTGGAAATTTTTGTAATTCATCTCTTTCAATTACGCCCGGGAGGCATTCATTTACCGCAAAATTTTTTGCAGCCTGTTTTATCATTAACTGTTCTTCGGTAAATTCAAATAACATAGTATCTTTTTAAAATATAGGCAAAAGTAAGGGAATTTATTTGCCTGTATTGGCAGCAAGAATGGTTGCAAATAATTCTCTGGTTATCATCCTTGCTCCAAGGCTCTCTAAATGATTTGTGTGTAGCTGGCAATCTATCAATTGTACATTTTCTTTTTGCAACTGTTTTACATAATTAATGAACGCAAATTTGCTGGCATTGGGTTTAAGGCTGAACATACTTTCACCAAAAAACATCTTGCCAAGCCTGATGCCATATAAACCACCTACCAATTCGCCATCCATCCAGGTTTCAGCACTATGTGCAAATCCCAGTTCATGTAATGCAGTGTATGCTTTTTGCATAGCAGGAGATATCCACGTGCCCTCCTGATCTTTACGGGTAACTGTTTTACAATTCCGTATCACAGTTGTAAATGCCCGGTTGTTAGTAAACCTGAATTTGCCGTTGTTTAAAATAGTTCTCATGCTACTGCTCACTTTTAATTCATGCGGATACAAAACAAAACGTGGATCAGGGCTCCACCAGCAGATGGGTTCATCTTCATTATACCAGGGAAAAATGCCTTGTTGATAAGCAAGTAACAAACGCTCTATGCTCAGGTCTCCTCCAATTGCCAATAAGCCATCTTCATCAGCTGTAGGCAAAGGCGGAAAGACCAATTCTTTTGTAAGGATGAACATGGTTAAAGATAAAATATAGTTGTCATTTGCAAATCCATGGGAATTTCAAAAATTAATATTCCTCTCACAGAGTCCTGCGGACAGCATGACAGCTAAAAGGAGCATTGAAGTTAGAAACAGAATAAAAGTATAGGAGAAAAAATTAGGCAGCGATAACCTCAACAGTCGCATTAATGCCCCTGTCGGTAATGGCATCGCACTGGGGTTTTAAAATTTCGTAGCTGCCTTCTTTAACGGCGTATTTGCCTTTTGCATCAATGATAATGGCACATTGTTCTGCCTGTTCTCTGGAGTGGCCGCAAATATCAACCAGTGCTTCTATAACCCAATCAAAAGTATTTACCTCATCGTTCCATACAATAAGTGTACAGGATTCTTCTGTTAAAGTGAGCGTATCAAACTGCTCTTTAAAATTTGTATTTGTGCTTACAGGTAACATGATGAGAACAAAAGTAAGCTGAAAAACTTAATCAATTCACCTGAGCATAATTTTTTTTCTCAGTAATTACCAAAGCCCATTTTTCCAGCATATTTAATAGTTCCCCAAGTTGCACCGGCTTGCTGATATAATCATCCATACCAGCCTGCATACAGGCCATCCTGTCGCCATGCATAACATTAGCTGTCATGGCTATGATCACTGGCTGTTTATTAAGACATACCCTTATCATTTTTGTAGCTTCAAGCCCGTCCATTTCAGGCATCTGTACATCCATTAATACGAGGTCGTATGCGGTTTTGCCTACCATATCCAGCACTATATGCCCGTTATCAGCAATATCAGTTTCATACCCAAGTTTACCTAAGATCTTGATAGCCCATTTCTGGTTTACCGGGTTATCTTCTGCCACTAAAATGCGTAGTGGGTATTTTGTTGCGAATGCAGTAGAAAGATTTTTTACCGAGATATCCTGTACCTGGCCTGTTTTTTTATTGCGCAGGCAGCTTAGAATAGTATCAAAAAGAATATGTTGTTTAAGCGGTTTTTGCAATACGTTTATTTTTGTAGCAACAGTTTCCTGTAATTTATACCGGTCATCATTCATTGAATTAAGCAATATAACAGGAAGGAGTGGGTAGCTGTCTTTTATAGCTGCAGAAAGTTGTATCCCATTCATCTCCGCAAGATCCATTTCGGTGATAACCAGGCTGAAAGTATGATCCGGTATTATTTGCAATGCCTGCTCGCCGTTAGTTACCACTACAGGATGAAGTTTCCATTGGTGCAACTTATTCTTTAAAATAGTAGCTGCTGTTTCATTGTTGTTTATTATCAAAACAGATTTTCCTTCAAAATCTTTCAGGCTATAACCACCAGGACTTGCTGAATGTATAGGAACTGCCTGCAATGGTAAGCTAAAAATAAAGCCACCGGAGATTTCATTTATTATGCATATCTCTCCGCCCATTTCCTTTACTAATTTTTTACAAATGCCAAGTCCCAATGCTTTTTCATCCTGGTCCTCGTCGGGGTTATTATCGGCCAATGTACAGCTGGTTGAAATCATGAGCTCAACTTTATCAGCATTACCAAAAGGTTTTGTACTTATGGTAAAGCCAAGTGCAGATGACACACTCTTGCTGTTATTGTTTATTACCTGAACAGCAATATACACCTGCTGCTGTGCGGTTTCCAGTACGTTTTCTACCAGGTTTGTTAATACCTGCTGTAAGCGTTTGTTATCTATCAATAATTCCATTGGCAGCGCAGGGTCTATCTCATATAAAAGTTCTGTCTTTTTTTCTGCTGCCTTTATTGCAAAATTCTCAATCACTTCTTCAATGCAATTATGCAGATCGGTACTCTTTTGTTCTACAGTATTTATATTTCTGTTGATCTTAGATTGTTCCAGCATATCGTTGGCCATAACCTCATCAACTTTGTTCAGCAATATTTTCCCTGAACTGATGATGGTATTCATATAATCCCTTTGTTCAATATCCAGGTTGGTTTCTTCCAGCAATATTGCCATACCTAATATGCCATTCATTGGCGTACGTATCTCATGGCTCAGGGAAATAAGCATTTTCTCTCTTGCAGCTACCGCTCTGGCAACATCTGCTCTTGCTATTGTCTCTTCCTTGTTGGCATAGTTCAGGTGCTGTTGCATATCTTTTACCTGTAAGCTCAACGATTGTATTTTGTCGTTGTAACTGGCAATATTTGATTTGTAAAACCTGGATAGCAGGAATGCCATAGCTGCAATCATCAACAACAAAACAGTGGCGCTTAAAGTAGATACAACAAAAAGGGGTAGGTATGTTGCTATCGGGATAAAATAAATCATTATACTCGTTTTATTTTTTAATATTTGTTATGCAGCATCGTCGGTATACACAACGGGAGCTTCGGTTAATTTTTTTATGTTCACTATATCTTTCAAATGCCGGTTCCAGTGAAAAAGTAAATTATCAATAGGTTGCCACATCATTACCCAGCTAAAAATATCAATGCCGGCAAGTATAGCCGATT
>JAYUYX010000103.1:0-5610 GCA_043752205.1 Chitinophagaceae bacterium | reverse complement strand
ATAGTAGTTTTATTTAATTACCACTTATGGAAAACCGTGCCAAGAATAAATTAATGTTCTAAATTTTTTGTTAACTGTCTTTTATTAAAAATAATAATCACTTGTTATTGATGATAAAGACAGCCGGTACAGGGCGTTGTACTCCTTTACTGCTGGGCTTAATGGTTTCTTTTCCGTTTATGAGCATGCAACTGCTTCCTCCGCCATCTAAATTCAAAGCTTCGATGCATCCCAGTTCAATCAAAAGTTTCGCTTGCTGTTCAAGTGTTGCCCCTTCTGCAACACCAGGGAACCTACCCTGTATGACCATGATAATAAGGTAACCATCGCTTGTATAACCCATGCAGGTACGGGGATGTTTATCGTTGATGGCTTTGCCGGTGAATTTTAATTCCTGCTCATTGGTAATATAGATCCGCCCGTGTTGAAGTAATACTGGCCCGCCTCCTATAGCTGTTCTCATTTTCCATTTTCTAAATTTTGGTCTGAGTTTTTTACTATGCATGTAACTATAATAAGTATTTTTTATATCGTCGACATTAATATGATCTATTGAATCCTTAATTATGCTATGTTCAAATTGTGCAGCATATGGATACTTTAATACAGAGTCAGTAAATATCCAGGCTACATCTGCATTTCTTTTTTTGCTTATGCCAAGTGCACTTCCAATCGGATGCCTGTATTGAAAAGTGTCTTTCCCTCTCATCGGAATTGTATGAATGTTATATCCAACCAGCTTTCCATCTTTGATCACCACATTCAGGTTTTGATTGGTCTCAAAGGAAAAGAATGTTGTATTCACCACAAGGAGTGGTTTATCATTCTTCTCATAAAATTGTGTGGGGGGTAATCTTCTGCCAAGCGTTGTATCAACAGTAAAATTCAGTTTTCTGTTTTTGAGTTTTGCTTTTACATAATAGGCAATAAAAGGTTTGCCATCTAAGGAATCAGTTGTTTTAAAAACCTGCAGTGAGGAAGGCAAGGGTGCATAGTCAGCAGAGACATTTACCCATTTTACCTGAGCAAACGAATTAAAAGGTATATAAAAACAAACAGCCAGTAAAATACCAGCTGCAATAAAAATTCCTTTTATCTTATGTCGAGATGCCCGCCTGGATGACCCAGTCGGACAGGCTTCGTTCCTCAGCATGACAGAGACTTTATTTTTTATGTACTTTGCTATTTCAGAATAACTTTTTAAATTCTAAGAACGATAAACAACAAACCACCAACTACAAACTTTTCTCTTCCATCCATTTATTTTTACCATAACCAGGTATCACATGCTTTTCGCTATGATAAGATGATCTTACCAACGGGCCGCTTTCTACATAATCTAAACCAAGGTTGTAACCGATCTCCCTGAACTCTGCAAACTCATCCGGATGAACAAAACGGACAACAGGCAAATGCTTTTTTGTTGGCTGCAGGTATTGGCCAATAGTTACCACATCAACCTCGCTGGCCTTCAGGTCCTTTAATGTCTGTATCACTTCTGCTCTTTCTTCACCAAGTCCCAGCATGATGCCGCTTTTAGTACGCATGCCACCCGCTTTTAAAATCCTTAAGGTTTCCAAACTCTGCCAGTACTTGGCCTGTATACGTACCTGCCTTGTAAGCCTTTCAGTTGTTTCAATATTATGGCTCACTACTTCCGGTGCTGCATCTATGATGCGTTGAATATTTTCTTTATTGCCTTTAAAATCGGGTATAAGTGTTTCTAATGTAGTTGAAGGATTTAAAGCTTTAACAGCTTTAATGGTATTATACCAGACAATGCTTCCGCCATCTTTAAGTTCGTCCCTGTCAACAGAGGTGATTACGGCATGCTTAACCTTCATCAGGTTAATAGCTTCGGCCACACGTTGTGGTTCATCCCAGTCAACTTCCAGGGGCCTGCCAGTGGCTACATTGCAAAAGCCGCAACTGCGGGTGCAGATGTTTCCCAGTATCATAAAAGTGGCGGTGCCTTCGCCCCAGCACTCTCCCATATTAGGACAGTTACCGCTTTCGCAGATGGTATGCAGTTTATGTGTATCAACAAGGCTTCGCACATGGCGATATTCTTCGCCAATAGGCAATTTAACCCTTAACCAATTTGGTTTTTTTACTTTTTGTTCTATTATTCCATCAACAACGGGTAATTCTATCATGAAGGGAATTCTAAATTATATTGTATCTGTATTTACTTTCTTTTGCCAAACAATACGGCAACATAGGCTGAAAAGAAAAACTGTTTCTGTTTATTGTTAAACATCTGGGGAACCTTTTTTGCATAAAACTCTGCAGCTACACCAACTTCAAGAGCTGCCAGCAGATCATTATACCTGCCATAATCAAAACGTACACCTTGCTTAACATACAGCCCGGGAGACAGCTTTAAATGATTCCATCCTTTGCTAAGGCTTGGTCCTCCATAATAAGGCCCACTCTTAAAAAGCAGGCTGTCTTCTGACTCAAACCTAATAAATGTACGCTTACCATTCTTATCTACTTCAACTTCATAAGCCCTTAATAAACCTAAGCTTAATCCCCCCCCAACATTTGCTGTAATGCTTACACCATTCTTATTACTTTTATTGCCTAATAAAATTTGCTTTTGTACACCTAGTTTTACCGGGTAAAAGTAATTGACCTTGCCATAAATAATGGGAGCAGATGGTGCATTGGGATTACTCTGTTTTTCTTCTTTTTGATGTTTGCGTTCTGTTATTTCAAGCTGAAAAAGCGTAGCACTTTTTACAGATTTTGAATACCCTTTTTCAAAAGACACTCCGTAACCATCTGTTGTTAACTTAAGCCCCACGGCGAAATGTTTTTTATATGCAATTACCCCTTCTTCCTCGGCTCTCATCTGTGCATTACCCCTTGCCCGTTTTTCTTCTTTGCGATTTTTCTTGCTGGAGGTATTGGTTTCCTGTGCTGCTGCGGTAAAGGAAATGGCTAAGCTGGTAAAAAGAATTAATAATGACTTCATGTAATTTGTTTACTGACGTAAATTTATGCAAAAATACTATCTACTGTTTAAAGATGATACATTTGCTGTAAGAACTGCTGCATTTAAACCATAAAATCTCTAATAATTAAAATTTTAACACAATGACTGCTTCCGTTGTTTATAAAGGCCATTTAAGATGCGAATGCACCCATAATCAAAGTGGTACTGTAATTGAAACTGATGCACCAACCGATAACCGTGGAAAAGGAGAACGGTTTAGCCCTACAGATACCTTATGCGTAGCACTGGCAACCTGCGTAGTAACTACAATGGCTTTAAAAGCCACCGATATGAACATTGATCTTTCAGGAACGTCTATTGCAGTTACCAAATATATGTTGGGTGATCCCCGAAGGATAGGAAAGATAGAAGTAATTCTTAATTTTCAGGACGCTTTACTGCTAGAAGAAAAAGACAGGATCATTTTAGAACGAGTTGGCGATAATTGCCCTGTTGCTAAAAGTTTACACCCTGACCTGGAGACACATATTGTATATCATTGGGCTGGTTAATATTTTTCTTCAATTTTCCCTCACCAGTTTATTTCCTACACTACAATCAAGGCAACGCTTTTTATTGCAGTATTCATTTTTTAATTGAATAAGCGCCTGTGAATCAACCGCTGTTTTATTTTCGATCTGCAGAGCCATAAAACCCCTGGTGATAATGTTCTTCTCAGCCTTTACCTGCTGCAGCCACTGAAGGGCTTTATCTTTATACTGGTTTTCGTTGTGGTAATGCCCATAAGCAAATAGAACAGGTATAATGGTATTGATGAGGATATTATCGATCATCTGCTCACCCAGTTTCTTCTTCTTGAAAACTGTTGTCTCATCAAATACATAATGGTAATGCCAATAATCATTCGCTGTAACATCCAGCAATACTTTAATCTGCTTTATATCTGCAGCTTCTTTTATTTTTGAAAAAAGATGCAGGCTTTTATGTACCAGCATAGCCAATTGCGACAGCCTCACTGTAGGAAAATTTGAAGGCCGCATTCGTAAGAAAAGCATAGAAGCTTCAACTTTTTGCAGGTTATATTTCTTTTTTAAAAATTGATACTCTCTTTGCAGCAGTTTGGGGTAATCATCATTAAAATTTTCTGCAAGTAGCCCTGCCTGCCCAAATAACAAAGCTTCGGTTTGATGGATCTGGTCTTTATGCTTAGCCAGAATATTAATGGGGAGGGATTGTGCCATTTTTTCAAATGCAATACTGTTCAATTGCACGCCAAAATTCTTTGCCAGCAACCACCAGAATGTTTCTTCCCAATGATTATTGTTTTTTTGCAGGTATTCAAAGATAACATTGGTTTTATTTTCCAGCCTTTCAACCAAAATCCTTTCTTTCCAGTTTTGCCAGGTAAGAGCAGGAACCAGGTGAATATTTTTTTCGCAGGAAATAAAGGTATTGCTGTTCATCAGTTCATCGTACTTATGCAGTAATATTTTTGGCACTTTATCATGCAGTACCAAAGTTGCAAAAGGCAGTGGAGAATGTTCATCATTTTTCCACACTACATGAAGAATCACATTTTTATAATTTTTATCATTACTGTGTTTATGATTGCTCCAGTCAGATGAATTGATATGCAGTTCAATACTGCCAGCCCAGTTGGTATTCTCAATTCTTATTTTAGCATCCAGAAAATCTGGCCCCTGGTTAGTATTGAAGCTGCCCGGGTGAATTACCTGTAAGGATTCACCTTCTTCAGTAATAAGCTCCTTAGCATTAAAGTATTGAAATTGCCAGATGTATTGCAGCAGTCTTTCAGTCATAGGGGGCGACGTTTAACTGCAAACAAAATACACAGAAAATTGAATATTACAAATTTTGCAAAGCCTGTACTACCCTGCTAACCGGCAGCCCCATTACATTGTAAAAATCACCTGTAATGGCTTTAATACCTACAACACCGATCCATTCCTGTATAGCATAAGCTCCGGCTTTATCATAAGGTTTATAATTATCTACATAAAATTCTATCTGCTGTTGGGTGAGGCCATGAAAATGTACTTCAGTGGTTTCTGCAAAAGCAATCTCTTTGCCGCCATGTAAAATAACAACGCCTGTAACTACAGCATGCTGCTTGCCTGCTAGTGAGGACAAAATATTAATGGCATCCTGTCTGTCTGATGGTTTGCCAATGATCCTGTTTTCTAAAACAACGATTGTATCTGCCGCAAGAATGGCTGTAGCATTATTATCCGTTTCCTTAACTGCTAACGCTTTATTGCGGGCTATATGTATTGCGGTTTCCTGTACAGATAAATCAGGTGGGTAAGATTCATCTGTTTCTTTAACGATGATCTCAAACGGTATTTCGGCCCACTCCAGCAATTGCTTGCGGCGTGGAGACTGGGAAGCTAAAATTATTTTTTGCATACGCTTCTAAGAAAAGGCTATGAATAAATTTTAAAGAAGATCATAGACACCAGGCCCGCCAACATTACAAATTTGATAGCAGTGCTTAACTGGTGATAATCTGCCGGAACCTGTGCTTTATATAATTTCCACAGTATCCAGCCAAGCGGAGCAATGATTAATGCAATACAGTATACAGCGCTCCATATCCATCCAAACTGCAATACATAAAACTGGACAAT
>JAYUYX010000102.1:0-2105 GCA_043752205.1 Chitinophagaceae bacterium | reverse complement strand
GCCCAACCCAATCCAAAAATAATTCCCCCAGCTAAATAACGAATGACAGATTTTTCTTTTGGATGAAATAGGATGGGATTGCCATGAAAATCTCTGATTCCAAATTTTTTTATGAATGCAACACCTATTACGCCAAGTGTTACAGCAGTACCGATAATACCATACATGTGAAATGCCTGAAACCGGAACATCTCCTGTATCCTGTACCAGGAAATGGCTTCGGATTTGGCCATAACAATTCCAAATACAATGCCCAATAATAAAAATTTTATAAACCTCATGTGATTAAAATATTAAGGGGAAAATGAAAAAAGTCATTGCCAGGCCACCGATAAAAAACCCCACCACAGCAATAAGGGAAGGCATTTGTAAATTTGACAAACCACTGATTGCATGGCCGGAAGTGCAACCACCGGCATACCGGGACCCAAAACCCACCATAAGGCCACCCATTGCCAGAACAAGAAATCCTTTTATGGAAAGGATAGCCTCTAAACCAAAAAGTTCTGCTGGCTGAAGTGAAACAGGTGGAGCAATACCTAATTTACTTAAATCAGTAAGGGTTGCCTGCGAAATGTTAAGCGTTGCATCTGTTGATAGAAACTGTTTTGCAATAAAGCCACCAGCAATTGCCCCAATTAAAAAAACCAAATTCCATGTCTGGCTTTTCCAGTTAAATTTAAAAAACGCTGTTTTTTTTCCTAATCCTGCGGCGGCACAAATGGTTCGTAAATTAGAAGAAAAACCAAATGATTGCCCAAAATATAAAAGGAAAAACATGATCACTGCAATCATAGTACCGGAAAACCACCAGGCCCAGGTTTGTGTTATCACCTCTCTCATGCTTTCTAAATTATTGGGTGTTTAAATGAAATGAAATAATGGGTTTGAATAAATGATTGATTAGTTTTTCGGTGGAACTGTGGTGAAAGATACCTCCCCTGCCATGGGTACCGATACAAACAATATCCATATTATTCATTTGGTTAAAATGAATAACGCCGTTTTCTACATCCTTATCGTTTAAGACATGACATTCATAATCTACAATATTATTCATCTCCGAAAATAATTTCATATTTGCTTCTACAACATTTTTGCTGGTTTCTGTTTTTCCTGAGGTAATTTGAAGCAGGTGAATTTTTATATTAAAAGCCCTAATGAGTTTTTGCATCAACTGCAAATCTTCTTTAACGGGATGATCGAAATTGTGTACAAGCAAAATGTTTTGGATGTTCAGATCAGAACGGTCGCACATTAAAGAAAGTAATGGTATTCTTGATTTACGGGCTATTATCTGTGTTTCTGAACCCGACAGCTTTTCTTGTAAACCCCAGGCACCTTTAGTACCCATTACAATTAAATCAAAATTATTGGTTTCAGAAAAACTTAAAATAGCATCGGTTATTTTACCCAATAGTAAATGTGTACCAATATGTTTGCCATACAGTATTTTCAGGTTTGCAAGGTTTCTTTCTAAAATTTCTTTCTGTTTCACCACATGCTTCACATCAATTTCACCACAGGTTTGAATATTACCATTTACATCCATTGTTACAGTATCAGGTACGGCTAATACATGCAGAAAGTGAATGTCTATAGAAATTTTTTCTTGCAGCTTTTTCACCATTAGGTAAGCAAACTCGGCCTGCACTGAGAAATCTGTTGGAATAAGTATCTTTAAACTTTCCATATAAATTTGTTTATTTAAACTTGTTAAATGGGAAAAGCGTCTGCTTCCAAAATGATTGTGGGAATGATTGAAGCCCATCAAAACCTAATTGCTCATGTGCGTTTTCTTTTGGCAGATACATCCACATGCCCACAGAAAGTGCAACCAGCCAATAAAAGAAATTATGCCACGAAGGGTATAAAAATTCTGATTTAAAGTAAAAGGAAATACCCTGCATATGATTCCCAAAATAATTCCCATATACTTTGCATACTTATAACGGCTTTGATAAAACTAAGAATAACCTAACTAAGGTTTCCTTTTACAAACTGGTTCACATTTTCCCATGAACCGCCGTTAACTACGTTTTTAAACCCATTTTGTTCAAGGATAGCTTTGGCCTGCCCGCTTCGGTTGCCGCTTCGGCAAAACA
>JAYUYX010000101.1:0-13624 GCA_043752205.1 Chitinophagaceae bacterium | reverse complement strand
TTAAGTGCTGATATCATGATGGGAGTTGCAAATGAGTATGGTTTAAATAAAAGTATTGCTCTTTCAACCGGCGATGTGCCGACTGGTTATTTTGATTCCCTGGCTGATTCCATCCTGGCAAAAGTAAAAGTATTGGAAACTGAAGATGCAGTAGCTGAAATAAGGGCTTTATCTCCCATGCTATACAGCATTCAGAATGAAAATGTTTTTACAGTACCACAGGGTTATTTTGAAAGCTTAAGTGCTGATATCCTGGATAAAGTAAAACCCGCGGCTAAGGTTATTAAGATGGGAAGGCGCAGCAGTACTTTCTTTAAATATGCTGTAGCAGCAGCTTTCACGGGAGTGATGGCTCTGGGAGTTTTTAAATTTACCGGTACAGGTAAACAAACAGATCTCCCTGATTATGTAACTGCCGGGTTACAGGTACAGAATGTTGACCAGGAACTGGCAAGCATATCTGATGCGGAAATTGTAAAATTCTTAGAAGAATCCGGCACTGATGTTAAAGCAGCCATTGTTGCCAACAGTACTGATGCAAATGAACTGCCTTCGCAGGAAGACTATTTACTTGATGATCAGACTTTGGATAAATACCTGAACAGTATTAACGTAGATGAATTAAAAAATTAAACCTATCATGAAAAAAATTGTACTCATATTATTGGTTTTGTTAAGCAGCTTTTCAATAGCTTTTGCACAAGAACCTAATGATTTAACCAAGCAGGAAAAAATAAGATCTCTGTACGTTGCTTATGTAACCCAGCAATTACAGTTAACACCCGATGAAGCTCAAAGGTTCTGGCCGGTGCATACACAGTTTGAAAACGAATTGAAAACAGTAAATAAAGATTTGCCTGAATTGCCCAAACAGCAGGCACGTTTGGATATTAAGAAAAAATATCATGATAATTTCAATAAGATAATTGGGGTTAACCGTTGCGAACGCTTTTTTAGAATGGATGGGGAATTCAAGAGAAAACTATTGGACAGGATGCAAAAACAAGGCAATAATCCTCAACGGCCTAACCAGCGTTCAAGAGGAAGACCCAATCAACAATAATTTATAAATACCCTAATAACACTTCAGATATTAAAATCCCTTTAAGGCATGCTTTAAAGGGATTTTTTTTGCAAAATAGTCATCCTGCATTTTTTTTCAATTTACTTCCTGTTTTTTTGCCATTCCGCCCCTCAACCCCTACCTTTGCAGCCTGAAAAAAACAGGTCTTTTTATAAAAAATATCAATTAACAATTATGGTAGAAATTAAACCAGATGAGATCTCCGCAATCCTCCGCCAGCAGCTAAGCAATTTTAATGCAGGTGCAAGTCTGGAGGAAGTAGGAACAGTTTTACAGGTGGGTGATGGTATTGCCCGTGTTTATGGATTGAACAACGTTCGTTCCGGTGAACTGGTGGAATTTGACAATGGTGTAAAAGCAATTGCCCTTAACCTGGAGGAAGATAATGTGGGTGTGGTATTGATGGGTGACAGTGCAGAAATTAAAGAAGGTGATAAAGTTAAACGCACTGGTCAGATCGCTTCTATTAAAGTAGGAGAAGGTATGAGCGGACGTGTTATCAATACATTGGGCGAGCCAATTGACGGTAAAGGCCCTATTAAAGGCGAATTATATGAAATGCCGCTTGAGCGTAAAGCACCCGGAGTTATCTTCCGTGAGCCGGTAAAGGAACCATTACAAACAGGTATCAAAGCAATTGATGCTATGATCCCCATTGGCCGTGGACAGCGTGAGTTGATCATTGGTGACCGCCAAACCGGTAAATCTGCCATTGCTATTGATACCATCATCAATCAAAAAGAATTTTACGCAGCAGGCAAACCTGTTTATTGTATATATGTAGCAATTGGCCAGAAAGCTTCTACCATTGCGGGTGTTATGAAAACGTTGGAAGAGTACGGTGCGATGGCTTATACAACCATCGTTGCCGCATCAGCTTCTGATCCTGCTCCATTACAGTTCTACGCACCATTTGCCGGCGCTGCAATAGGAGAATTCTTTAGAGATACTGGCCGTCCGGCTTTGATCATTTATGATGATCTTTCAAAGCAGGCTGTTGCATACCGTGAGGTTTCTTTATTATTAAGAAGGCCACCGGGACGTGAAGCTTATCCTGGTGACGTATTCTACCTGCATAGCCGTTTACTGGAAAGAGCCGCTAAGGTTGTTTCTAAAGATGAGATAGCTGCACAGATGAACGACCTTCCTGAATCTATCAGGCATTTGGTAAAAGGCGGAGGTTCTTTAACGGCACTGCCAATTATTGAAACACAGGCTGGTGATGTATCTGCCTATATTCCTACAAACGTAATCTCTATTACCGACGGACAGATCTTCCTGGAAGGTAATCTGTTTAATGCCGGTATCCGTCCCGCTATTAACGTGGGTATCTCTGTAAGTCGTGTGGGTGGTAATGCACAGATCAAATCAATGAAAAAAGTTGCCGGTACATTAAAACTTGATCAGGCACTTTACCGGGAACTTGAGGCTTTCAGTAAGTTTGGTGGAGACCTTGATGCTGCAACCAAAAACGTAATTGACAAAGGTGCAAGAAACGTGGAAATATTAAAGCAGCTGCAATACTCACCAATGAGTGTTGAGAAGCAGGTTGCCATGATCTACCTGGGAACACAGGGATTACTAAGAGAAGTTGCCGTTAAAAATGTAAAAGCATTTGAAGAGCATTTCTTAATGGAGCTTGAAAACAAGCATCCTGAAACGTTGGCTGAATTTAAGAAAGGTAATTTAAGTGATGACGGTATTGCTAAAGTAACTGAACTGGCAAAAGGCTTAACAGGTCAATACAAATAAACTTAAAACAATTATAAAAAAAAGCTTCTCTAAACGAGAAGCTTTTTTTGTGGGTGAGTAGCGTTCGGATGTCTTTTTTATCGCAGTAAGATAGATTTAGCAATAAATGCATCGGCGAATTTTTCCAACGAATTTTTTGCGGCTTCTTTATATTTGCTACGAGTGGTTTCAATTACAACCGGTGTAAGTGACTTTGCAAAAGCAAATAAGTTATTCTTAAGCCGTGAGGGATCCTGCGAAACCTTTTCGGAATAAGAACCATCTCCTGCTATATTATCTATAACTGCAAGGGCTTCTGCCTGACTTTTTTGATTCCAGAGTAATGAGCCGCGTGAGTTACCAAAATTAGTTGGAACAATTATCATTTGCGGAATTACCGTGCCTTTGTATTTGAAAGCCCTGGTTTTTTCTATTGTATAAGCATTTGCATGTTCAGACGTATTTATTTTTGCATCTAATAAAATATTCGCAAAGTCGAGTGTGATGTTGAAGAAGCCTGCAGCTGCATCAACTTCTTCACAAAATTTAGTAGCACGTTTTGCTTTTCCGAAGGCAAATGCGGTTTTTCCACGGTACATAACATTCCCATTGTTTGCATTAGCGCTCATCACCACAGGGTCGTCCTTATCGGCTTTATCATCATCATCATCACCGCTTTTATTAAAATCAGTACTGGCGATGGCGCTCCAGGCAACGGTATCAACGCCCGCCTCTTTTAGTTTTACCTGGAAATAATGATAGAAATGATCGGTTATTTCCTGAAAATCTTCCGACGTTAATTTGCCATCGGTTGTTTCTAAATATGCAGCCAGCTTGGCACTTGCCATAGCGCCTGTACTTTTTTCTTTACCAATGGTAGATTCTGTAGTGGTAAGTTTATAATTTACCCTAATCTGTGCCAGGGCAAACTTTTTCATGTTGGGCATAATTTTGGGTTTGGCAAATGTGCCGCCCAGCATAAGCTTAAACTTTTCTGCATTTTGTTTACTCTCTTCAGTTTGTGCATGGACAGTACCAGTCAGTAATAGGCATGCAATGGGTAGCAGTAGATTATAAAATATTGAACGAGTTGTATTTTTCATTGTGTAAAAATTTTTATCAAAAGTAAAACCCGCAGCACAGCTTCTTATCAGTGCCAATGGGTATTTATTAGTTATATCGGGGCAGGTATCATTGCCGAAATGTCATTAAAAATAACTTGGCGTATTCTTTGTAAATTATAACCGGTAAAAGATTGATTATGACTTTTGGAATAATGATCGTGTCCTTAATTTTTATGGGTATCGGCATGTTGGTTCAGTACCGGTTAAAAAGCAAATTTGCTGAATACAGTAAAGTGCCTACCAGCAGTGGTTTAACTGGAAAAGAAATAGCCGATAAGATGTTACGGGACAATGGCATTTACGATGTGCAGGTAGTTTCTGTTGATGGTTTTTTATCGGATCATTACAACCCTGTTAATAAAACTGTTAACCTCAGCCCGGATGTATATGCCGGCGCCACCGTTTCTGCTGCCGCTGTGGCAGCACACGAATGTGGCCACGCAGTACAACACGCCACTGCTTATTCCATGTTGATGTTGAGAAGCAAACTGGTACCTGCAGTAAAGGTTAGCAGCACTTTATCTCAATGGGTTATCATCATAGGGTTAGGTATGCTTGGTTTTGGAGGCGGTAGCCCTACTATTTTATTGGGAGGCATTGTCTTGTTTGCTATTACCACTTTGTTCTCGGTAATTACTTTGCCTGTGGAATTTGATGCGTCGGCAAGGGCATTAAAATGGCTGGATAGTAGCCGCATTACAACCGGCATCGAACACAGCAAAGCAAAGGATGCCTTAAAATGGGCTGCATTAACCTATGTGGTTGCTGCCCTGGCATCAATTGCCATGCTGGTACAATACATACTTATTTATCAATCAAGAAGCCGGAATTAAACAAATTAATGGTTCTTTTTTTGCGGTAACACAAACAACTATATTTGCTTAGCAAAAAATATTAAATAACAGCAATCTATATTATATGAATTTTGGAAAAGAGTTTGAAAAATACGCAGTAAAGCACAGGGGCATCAGCAGTAATACGCTTGATGGATATGTAAAACATAATGTTACTAATCTTACTCCAAACATTATTGAAGAGCGCCAGATGAACATTGCCGTAATGGATGTTTATAGCCGTTTGATGATGGACAGGATCATCTTCCTGGGTTATCCCATCAGCGACGAAGTAGCAAACATTGTTACAGCACAATTACTTTTTTTAGAAAGTACAGACCGTACACGTGATATACAGATGTACATTAACTGTCCTGGAGGTGGTGTGTATGCAGGCTTAGGAATGTATGATACCATGCAGTTCATCACTCCGGATATAGCAACCATCTGCACAGGCATGGCAGCCAGTATGGGCGCTGTTTTAATGTGTGCGGGTGCAAAAGGTAAACGTACAGCTTTAAAACACAGCCGTGTAATGATGCACCAACCAAGTGCGGGTGCCGGCGGACAGGCAAGTGATATTGAGATAACCGTTAACGAGGTTATTAAAGTAAAAAAAGAATTGTACGAGATCATTTCATTTCATACGGGTCAGCCGGTGGAGAAAGTGCATGAAGATTGTAACCGTGACAAATGGTTAACTTCTACCGAAGCAAAAGAATATGGCTTGATAGATGAAGTCTTATTGATGAATCCTAAGAAACAAAAAAAAGAAAATAAATAATAAAACATAGTTTATGAATTTTTATAGCAATCGTTTTGAAGATGAGGACACACCTGAGGGCATGCCAGAAAACCCGATGGAAAAAATGTTGAGCAGCTGGCAGTTCGATAAAAAATTTATAGAGCACCGCAAGGTTTTTCTTTGGGGTCCGGTGGATGATAAAAGTGCCAAAGATATTACCAACCGGCTGATGTACCTGGAAGCCATTGACCCTGGAAAAGAGATCACTTTCTTTATAAACAGTCCGGGTGGAATGGTAACCAGCGGCATGGTGATATATGACACCATGCAGATGATCAGTTCTCCCGTAAGTACCGTTTGTATGGGTATGGCAGCAAGCATGGGTAGCATCTTGTTAAGCGGGGGCGAAAAAGGAAAAAGATTTATTTACCCCAGCGGCCAGGTGATGATCCATCAGCCAAGCGGTGGTGGGCAGGGAACCAGCGCCGACCTGGAGATCATGGCCACACAGATACTCAAAACTAAGCTCATGGGTGCCGAAGTACTGGCTAAGAACTGTGGCCAAACAGTAGAAAAAATACTAAAAGACTTTGACCGTGATTATTGGATGGATGATAAAGAGTCTATCGCTTATGGTATTGTAGATGCAGTTATGACAAAGATATAAACAGGAAATATCCCCAAAATAATAAAAAAAGCCTCCTCGAGGCCTTTTTTATATCATAATATTAAAAATGCAACGTTATAAGAAGATATGTTGTCTTAAGTATCAGTAATGCTGCTTTTTTGTAACTTAGCCGCTAATTTTAAAGGACAGATATAAAATCAACATGGCAAAACAACAAACCTTACATTGTTCCTTTTGTGGCCGCAACCGCGATGAAGTTAAAATACTCATTGCAGGGCAGGATGGCCATATTTGTGAAAATTGTGTAGAGCATGCCGAAGAGATTATTGAACAGGAACTGGGGGGCAATACAAAAGAAAATAAGCAGCATTCAACCCAGGCGCATAAGTTAACCGTAAGAAAGCCTATCGAAATAAAAAAATTCCTGGATGAATATGTTATTGGCCAGGAAGATGCTAAAAAAATATTAGCAGTTGCAGTTTATAATCACTACAAAAGACTCAATCAAAAAATAGAAAATGATGTAGAGATCGAGAAAAGCAACATCATTATGGTTGGCGAAACCGGAACAGGTAAAACCCTCCTGGCAAAATCAATTGCCCGAATGCTGAATGTACCTTTTGCCATTGTGGATGCTACGGTTTTTACCGAAGCAGGTTATGTGGGTGAGGACGTAGAAAGTATGCTGAGCCGGTTATTGCAGGCTTGCAACTACGATGTAGCTGCTGCTGAAAAAGGAATTGTTTTTATAGATGAGATTGATAAAATAGCCCGTAAAAGCGATAACCCTTCCATAACAAGAGATGTAAGTGGTGAAGGTGTTCAGCAGGGTTTATTGAAACTATTGGAAGGAACGGAAGTGCTGGTGCCACCCCAGGGGGGGCGTAAACATCCCGAGCAGAAACTAATAAAAGTAAATACCCAGAACATACTGTTCATTTGTGGCGGTGCTTTTGATGGCGTGGATAAATTAATTGCCCGCCGGGTAAATACAAATGCCATTGGCTTTAATGTAAATAAAGAATTACAGGAATACCAGCACAATAACCTGTTGCATTTTGTAAATGCGGTTGACCTGAAACATTTTGGTTTAATACCCGAATTGCTTGGCCGCCTACCCGTGGTTACTTATTTAAATCCCTTAGATGCCCAAACACTTCGAAGCATTTTAACCGAACCTAAGAATGCCTTGATCAAACAGTTCACCCGTTTATTTGAAATAGAGGGGATAGAACTTAAATTTGAACCTGCAGTTTTTGATTTCATGGTTGAAAAAGCACTGGAGTATAAACTGGGTGCCCGTGGCCTTCGCAGCATTAGCGAAAGTATCCTTACCGATGCCATGTATGAATTACCTTCTCAAAAAGTAAAAGAATTTGAAGTTACCCTGGAGTATGCACAACGGAAATTCAGTACCAGCAAGCTGAGTATGCTGAAAGTGGCGTAAACAGGTATCTAAATAACACAATTACTTTCTCCCCAATTTTCAAACAACCCAATATCATTTTAGGTGGTTGAACTATTTCATTTTATTTTTACACGGTTGTAAAGCTTCGCTTAGATAACACTTCGGCTTCGCTCAGTGCTCCAAATTGGTATGTAGTACAAGTGAGTGACACAACGATGATGCCATGAAAAAAAAAGCTGGTAACAAAATATTAGATAAAAAATATTAAATCTTAAATAAAAATGGTAGATGTTATTCTGGGTTTGCAATGGGGCGATGAGGGCAAAGGAAAAATAGTAGATTATTTTGCAAAAGATTACGACGTGATAGCCCGTTTCCAGGGCGGCCCAAATGCCGGGCACACTTTATATGTAGATGGTAAAAAAATTGTATTGCACCAGATACCCAGCGGTATTTTTCATGCTGATAAAACAAACCTTATCGGCAATGGCGTTGTACTTGACGCCATTACTTTAAAACGGGAATGTGAGAACGTGGCTGCTTTTGGAGTAGACTATAAGAAGAATTTATACATCAGTGAAAGGGCTCACCTTATTTTGCCAACTCACCGGGCACTTGACAAGGCCAGCGAATTATCTAAAGGCAATGAAAAGATAGGCAGCACGCTAAAAGGTATTGGTCCTGCTTATATGGATAAAACTGGCCGTAATGGTTTACGTGTGGGCAACCTGCTGGATAAAAGTTTTACCACCGATTACATTAAGATAAGGATGAAACATCAGCGCCTGTTGGATAATTTTAATTTCCAGGAAGACATCAACAGCTGGGAAGAAGAGTTTTTTGAGGCCATGGAATTTTTACGGGAGTTTAAGATCGTAAATGGAGAGTATTTCATTAACGAAAAGATACAGAAGGGGCAGCGTGTTTTAGCTGAAGGCGCACAGGGAAGTATGCTGGATGTTGATTTTGGCACTTTTCCCTTTGTTACCAGCAGCAATACCATTTCGGCTGGAGTATGTACTGGTTTAGGAATACCGCCACAGAAGATCAGAGAAGTATTTGGTATTTCAAAAGCTTATTGTACCAGGGTGGGCAGCGGGCCCTTCCCTACCGAATTACATGACGAAACCGGCGAACAGCTACGTAAGACAGGTAATGAATTTGGAAGTACTACAGGCCGCCCAAGACGCTGTGGTTGGATTGACCTGATAGCCCTACAGTTTGCATGCATGATAAATGGTGTTACGCAGATCATCATGACCAAGGCAGACATATTGGACGAACTGGAGGAACTGAAAGTGTGTAATGGGTATAAAATCAACGGGGAGGAAAAAAATTATGTTCCTTTTCAAATGAATAAGGTAGATATTGTACCCCAGTATAAAACTTTTGCCGGCTGGAAGAAAGATATAACGGCTGTTTCTGAATTTGCAGCAATGCCTGAAGAGATGAAGACCTACATTAAATACCTGAATGAATTTTTAGGAGTACCTGTAAAATATATAAGTAACGGTCCAGGAAGAGACCAATTGGTGATGGCTTAAAAAAAATAATAAAAAAACTTACTATTTTTTTTGGCTATGTAAAACAGTTTTGGAAATTTTACAGAATTAATCCCATTTGAATTATGACTTTAATAGCTGAATACACTCAAACAAAAACAGTTACTGCCGGTTTCGCAACTGTTATTAAAGCGGCCAAGAAATCTTCGCCGAAGAAAAAAACCGATGACGACGAAGATGATATTGATCTTGATGATGACGGTGATGACATACCGGCTACAAAAAAGAAATCTTCGCCCAAGAAAAAAGGAACCGATGATGACGATGATGACGATGATGTAGAAAAGGAAGATGACTGGGATAAAGCAGACGAAGAAGCTGATGATTGGGATCCTGATTTTGATGAGTTTGATGTTCCCAAATCAGTTGGTAAAAAAGCTGCGGTAAAAAAGATCGGAAAAGGTAAAGATGATGATGATGATTTTAAGGTAGATGAAGAGTTTAATGACTTGGGGCTGGATGATGATTTTGATGATGACGATGAAGATGACTTTTAATACGGTATTATATAACAGGGAAAAATAAATAAGTGAAAAAATGCATTACTTTTCCTGTTGATGACTTTAATATTTTTAAATTACAAATGTTGAATTGGGTAAACCGGTTCAACATTTTTTGTTTACTGGATAATGGCCAGTATGATTATCCAGAACCTGCATTTGAATGTTTGCTGGCTGCAGGGGCTAAGCATAGCATTGAACCAAAGCAGGGGCAAGCTTTTGATGACTTGCAACGGTTTTATACTGTTAATAAAACAGAATGGATCTTTGGTCATATTGGGTATGACCTGAAAAATGAAACTGAAAAATTAACTTCAACAAATACTGATAATATTGGTTTTAATGACCTGTATTTTTTTGTGCCTGAAATAGTTATTGAGCTTGATAAGGCTGAAGTGAAAATAAATTGCGATGGTAACGCCGGCGATATATATCTACAGATCAAAGCTTGTTCAGTTAAGATAGAAGAAAGCATTAAAACTCAGGTACAAATAGAAAAGAGGATAAGTAGGGATGACTACATCCATATTATTGAAAAACTTAAGCAACATATTTTACGTGGCGATTGCTACGAAATAAATTTTTGCCAGGAATTTTTTTCAACCAATGTTGCACTTGATCCATTATTTATTTATAACCGCTTAGCAACACTTTCTCCTAACCCATTCTCCGTTTTTTATAAAGTAAATTCCCGCTACTGTATGTGTGCCAGCCCGGAACGTTATTTAAAAAAGACGGGGAACAGAATTTTTTCTCAACCTATAAAAGGAACTGCAAAAAGGAATCTGGATAATGCAACTGACGATGATAATGCAAAAAAATATTTAATAGAAAGCGATAAAGAAAAGAGTGAGAACGTAATGGTAGTTGACCTTGTCAGGAATGACCTGAGCAGGATATGCAAACCGGGTTCGGTACAAGTGGATGAGCTATTTGGTATTTACAGTTTTCCCCAGGTACATCAAATGATCAGTACTATAAGTGGCGAACCTGTAGATGGACTGAACTGGATCGATTGTATAAAAGCAACTTTTCCAATGGGATCTATGACGGGCGCCCCTAAAAAGAAAGTGATGGAATTGATAGAGGAGTATGAGCAGACAAAACGTGGATTGTTTTCGGGTGCAATCGGTTTTGTAAGGCCCGGGGGCGATTTTGATTTTAACGTGGTGATAAGAACCATACTTTATAATGAAAAGGAAAAATATCTTTCATTTCAAACCGGTGGAGGTATTACGTATAATAGTGAACCAGCAATGGAATATGAGGAAAGTTTGCTGAAAGCGGCAGCCATGATCAAAGTACTAGAATAGTATTATTTGCTTTTCTTTTTTGAATTTTTACGTTGGGGATATGAAGTTGATTGATTGGCTGGAGTTACAGGGTTATCACCCAATAACAGTTGTACGCACTCGTTAAGTATAACATATTTATTTGCTAAAAAAAGCTGCATTTTATCAGCAGGTAATCTCAGGTCATAATTACCATTAATGCTCATCATATTGTCAAAATCGGGATTGTACCTGTTAAAAGAAGTAATATCCATCACCAGGTTTTTGGAAATTATAAGGGAATTGTATTTACCAGTAATACTCTGAGTGATCGCAAATTCTTTTTCTTCTTCAGATAAATTTGGTTTAACATCATAGGAATTCATACCTCCATTTAAATTGTAGTTGCCTCCTGTACTAACAGTTGTTGTTACACCTCCAGTACCTTCCATAATATAATGGGTGGCAATAAATTTTTTAACGTGGTTACGGCTTTCGGTGGGTAAATTATATTGCAACGACCAAAAATTGCGGCTACCACTTTTTTTAATAGCACTGTAAACCCTTCCCGGACCCCCATTGTAGGCAGCAATTACGAGTAACCAGTCCTTCATCTGGCTGTATAGGGTTAATAAGTACCTGGCTGCAGCATGTGTACTCTTATAATAATCCCGGCGTTCATCAAGCACATTATTTACAACCAATCCATAATCACGTGCCGTGTAAGGCATAAACTGCCACGGCCCTCCTGCACCTACCCAACTGGTAGCCCTTGGGCTTAAGTTACTTTCAATTACTGCCAGGTATTTTAATTCCTTAGGTAATCCATATTGTGCAAGAATATTATCAATTAAATTAAAATATGGTTGTCCCCAGCTTTTCATTTGTATAAGGCCTTTTGAATGCGAATTGAGGTAATCTTGCATATAATTTTCTGCATGGGGATTTACCTGGGATGCATATGGTAATGCAGGATTATAATTGTACTTAGCAAATAAATTTTTAAAACCATATTTTGTGACCTGGCTAACATACTGAACTTTTTCTTTTTGTGGGGGAGCCTTTGTTTTTATTACTTCTTCAATAATTGCTTCTTCTATGGGGTCTTTTATTACAGTGGTATCCATAGGTGTTTGAGCCTGCTGTATCTGCATTGTATTGCCTGCGTAAACATTTAATAACACTGCTTGTAAAATCAATATGGATAAAAACTGCTTCATATAATTCTATTAAGTAGCCGATCCTGGTTCAGCAAGTATCCGGCTATTTGCAGCAAAGTTAGTTCATCTGTTTTTTGTGTCATAATCTGAAGGCCAAATGGCATCCCATTGCTATGTTTAAATAATGGAATCGAAATCCCAGGCAAGCCTGTTAAATTAGCAAATACCGTAAAAATATCTGCCAGATACACAGCAACAGGATCATTATTGTTATCGCCTATTGAAAAAGCTGTTGTAGGACTTGTAGGCATCATAATTGCATCAAAATCAGCGAATAAGGATTCCGTTCTATCAGTCAAGAGCCTGCGAACCTGCTGTGCTTTACTAAAATAAGCATCATAATATCCACTGCTCAACACAAAAGTTCCCAACATTATCCTACGCTTGACTTCCTTACCAAAACCTTCACTCCGGGTCTGTTTATAAAACTCTGTTAAATCATTTATATTCCCCTTACTTTGATGGCCATACCTGATTCCATCATATCTATTGAGGTTACTACTGGCTTCTGCAGTTGTTAATACATAATATGCAGGCACCACATAATCTAACAATTCAAAATCAATTTCTGTTACGGTGTGGCCATTTGATATTAAGATGTCAACCAAGGTTAAAAATTTTTCCTTTATTTCATTATCCAGAGAAGGGTGATGAAGAGCTTCCTTAAAATATGCAACCTTGTATTTTTTTGATTGATCAATATTAGGCAACTCTTCTTTAAGTTGCCAGCTTCTGTTTTGTAACTGTAATACTGTACTGTCAAACTCATCTGTACCACTCATGATCTGCAGTAACAGTGCAACGTCATTTATAGTATTTCCAAAAATGCCTATCTGGTCAAACGATGAAGCATATGCAATTAAACCATACCGGGAAATACGGCCATAGGTAGGCTTTAACCCGATGATGCCGCAAAAGTCCGCAGGCTGTCTTACAGATCCACCTGTGTCGCTGCCTAAACTTAACATACACAAACCTGCCTGTACAGCAACTGCACTTCCACCAGATGATCCTCCAGGAACCTTTGTATTATCCAAAGCGTTCAGCACATTGCCGTACGCTGAATTTTCATTTGAGCTTCCCATCGCAAACTCATCGCAGTTACAATTACCGATAATAATGGCATCCTCATCAATCAATCGTTGTAAAGCGGTTGCAGTATAAATGCTTTTAAATCCTTTTAATATTTTCGATGATGCAGTAACTGTATGATCTTTATAACAGATAACATCCTTAATGGCAATTACAATACCATGGAGTTTTTTAAGTGGCTGGCCATTCTTCCTTATCTTATCCAGCTCTCTAGCCCGCTGCAAAGCTTCATCTGTAAATACTTCTGTAAAAGCGTTCAGGTTTTGATGATCATTAATTTTTTCAAGATAAAATGTAACCGTATCAACACAACTAATCCTGTTATTTGTCAGGTCCAGGTGATATTGATCGATATTTGAAAAGGAAAACATTAGGGATATGCTATTGATTTTATAAAAATCGGCTGAAGTGTTCCCAATAAAAAAA
>JAYUYX010000100.1:0-13658 GCA_043752205.1 Chitinophagaceae bacterium | reverse complement strand
ATCAGCAATGCAGACAATGTTGTACATATACAAAGTAGTATGATGATCGTTGTTTTCAAAGCTAGCCTCACCCCAACCCCTCTCCTTAAGGAGAGGGGCTCGGACTTTAATAATACAAAGATTAAGAATCTATAGCTAAGACTAAATATTTTTTACTTATCTTCTGCCCATGCAATAGCAGACCTCACCGCTCTTTGCCATCCTTTTTTAAGAAGATCCTGGTCAGCCGAAGGCATAGTAGAATCAAAACTTCTGTCTATCTGCCACTGGTTTTGTATCTCATCAATACTTTCCCAGTAATGAACTGCCAGACCTGCAAGGTATGCAGCACCCAAAGCCGTGGTTTCGGTAATTACTGGACGAACAACTTTTGTATTTAAAATATCTGCCTGGAACTGCATCAACAGATCATTGGCAGTAGCACCGCCATCAACTCTTAATTCTTTAATTGAAATTCCTGAATCTGCTTCCATTGCTTTTAAAACATCCATTGTTTGATAAGCAATGCTTTCAACCGAAGCCCTTGCAATATGTGCAGCAGTTGTACCTCTTGTAATACCTACCATTGTTCCTTTTGCATATTGATTCCAGTGAGGAGCACCTAAACCTGCAAAAGCCGGAACAACATAAACTCCTTCTGCTGAAGTCACAGATGAAGCAAGTGCCTCAACATCTTTAGAATTTTTTATGATGCCTAATCCATCTCTCAGCCATTGCACCACAGCACCTGCAATAAATACACTGCCTTCCAAAGCATAATTGGTAATGCCGTTTACTTTCCAGGCAACCGTAGTTAATAGATTATTGTTTGAGATTACCGGTTGCTCCCCGGTATTCATCAGCATGAAACAACCTGTGCCATAAGTATTCTTAACCATGCCGGGTTGTGTACACATTTGTCCGAAGAGTGCAGATTGCTGATCGCCTGCAATACCGGCAATGGGAATATTATGTGCAGTTAAGATATTCTGTGTAGTTCCATAAACTTCGCTGCTGCTGCGTATTTGCGGCAGCATGTTACCAGGAATACTAAATGTTTTTTCCAGCTCCCCATCCCATTCCAGGGTATGAATATTACAAAGCATGGTACGTGATGCATTGGATACATCGGTTACATGAATTTGCCCCTTGGTTAAATTCCATATCAACCATGTATCAATAGTTCCAAAACACAATTCGCCCTTTTCTGCTTTTGCCCTGGCACCTTCTACATTATCTAATATCCATTTTATTTTACTGGCCGAAAAATAAGCATCAACGATCAGTCCTGTTTTTTGCTGAATCATTTTATCCAATCCTTTTGCACGCAGTTCATCGCAAAAAGCAGCAGTTCTTCTATCCTGCCAAACAATAGCATTATAAATGGGTTTGCCTGTTGCCCGTTCCCAAACCACGGTTGTTTCCCGTTGATTGGTAATACCGATGGCTGCTATATTTTCGGGAGATAAACCCGCTTTTGTAATTGCCTCTGCTGCTACACCCAATTGAGTGCTCCATATTTCATTGGCATCATGCTCCACCCAACCGGGCTGTGGGAAGAACTGCGTAAATTCTTTTTGAGCAGAGCAAACAATACTTCCTTTTTTATCAAAAATAATTGCACGAGAACTGGTAGTACCCTGGTCGAGCGCCAAAATATATTGAGCCATGTTTGAATTTTGTTTTGAAGTTAGCTGAAAAAGGAATTGAAGTTTGAGAATACAAAAATAGATTTTGCCGGGAAGCCGGTAAGGCGGCGTTCAACAAAGTTGAACGCCTTACCGGCTTCCCGGCTAATTAATAAAAAACTGCAGGCGAAACCTGCAGCTTGTATAAAATAAGAACGGTTACTTTTACTAACCCCTTCTTCCTTTTCCTCTTTTTTGTACCGTAGTTTTTACCCTTGTATTTCCTCTTGGTCCAGTTATCTTTGCTCGGGTAACTTTATAATTATTTCTGGCACCAACCGTTCTTGTTCTTACAGTTACTGAACCCACACGGTGTGGTGCATAAACACGGTGAGCCCCAACAACCCGATGTGTGCGTACCACAGCAAAATGGCGGTGATAATGTAAACGCCTGGGATGAAATACATGCCAAGCTAAAGGACGCCACGGCCTCCACCAGCCTGGGTAATGACGCCATCTCCAGGGAGAAACCCAGGGCACGTATGCAGTGCGGTAAACAAAACGAACAGAAGGCCAGTAAAAAACATTTACAACAATACGGTTGGTTTCAAAAAAATCAGCACCGGGGCCGTTTGAAATACCGGCATTATTTTCATCATCCATTTCATCTCCTTCTTCGGATGCTTCAACAATGACCTGCTCACCAAAAATGTCTTCATCACCAATGATCTGCAATATAGCCGTTGTATCGCCGGTCTTTTCCAGTTCTATTACTGCAATATCCTGGTTCTCATTTTCAGAAACTGCAACCTTCAGAATAAAAGCATGTACATTATTACCGGTCTTGTCGATCACTTTAATATAATCCACCTCGCCATCATTATTGAGGTCGAGGTTATTTAAATTTTTGCCCGGGGTATTGATAAGCTTTTCAAATTCTTCAGGCGAAGACGCATTTTTAAACATATCCAATGCACCTTGCAGGCTGAAATGATCGCCGGGCATTCCCGTTGAATCCTGTTCTGTAATTGCGTAAACAGATGTGGCTGCCAGGCACAGTATTGTAAAAAGCAGCTGTTTGAATTTTTGCATAATGTGAATTTGTGGGGCTATGACTTTGATAAATGAAGAAGGTTTATTTATTCCAGTGCCTCAATTCAAAAAAAGATATCTATATTTGCAACAGCGTAGCAAAAATTAAAGATTGTTTAAAAAAGTTTACATCCAAAAAACGACGGCAGCTTTCCTGCTGATGGTATTTGCCTTCAGCATTACGCCTACCATTGTTTTTCACAATTGGCTTGCCGGACATACGGATACCTTAAGAAAAGCTACAGGCAACCAAACTGAGCAAATCGGTAAGCAAACATTCAATTGCCATTGCGATAATATTGTAGCCGAATCTCCTTTCACCGACACAGACAAAGCCTGCATTTTACCATCAAGGCAGTCGTACAATTTATATAAGGCCGAAAACCAGACCCTGTTTTTTTCTACCACAACTACCCTGCATGCACTTCGTGGACCTCCTGTTGTTTAGTTTTTCTACCGGGATAAATTTTCAGTTTAACTGAACTGACCGGAGCAACTAAAAATTTACAAAAAATCAAGGACCCATGCGTTTCATTATAATCATAGTAATTGCCTGTACCAGTTTATTTAGCGGTACAGCAATATCAGCCCAGGATAATGCTTACAACGAGCAGTCAAAAAAAATTAATAATATATTTTCCGGAACGATCACTGACTCCAAAACCAGTGCTCCTATTGAAGGGGTAAGTGTTTATATTTCAGATATCAGGTCGGGCACAGCAACTAATGCAGGAGGGCATTTCAGCATCAGCAATATACCACAGGGAAAACATCTTATTGAAATAACCCATGTAGGCTACAACAGCATCGTGGAAAGTATTGACATTTTTACGGACGTGAAAAAAGATTTTGTCCTGGGTGAATCTATTATTGAGAACAATGCAGTGGTTGTTACCGGCGTAACAGGTGCCACACAATTAAAAAAAGTTCCGTTTGCTGTAAGCGTTATGCGCAAGGAAGATTTTTTCAGGAATACTTCATCAAATATTATTGAATCACTTACAAAGATCGGTGGCGTATCTACATTGGCAACAGGGCCCGCCCTTTCAAAGCCGGTAATACGTGGCCTGGGTTATAACCGGGTACTTACCATTAACGATGGTGTAAGGCAGGAAGGACAGCAATGGGGCGATGAGCATGGAATTGAAATTGATGAAGCCAGTGTAAATAAAATAGAATTACTGAAAGGCCCCGCATCTATTATTTACGGCAGCGATGCCATGGCAGGTGTGGTAAATATTATTACTAATGTTCCTGTAGCAGTAAATACGATCAAAGCAAACCTCTCCACTAATTATCAAACCAATAATAACCTCAGCACCATCAACCTGAACATAGGCGGAAATAAAAATGGTTTCAACTGGAATATCTACACGTCCAATAAAGCTGCAGGCGATTATAAAAATAAGTACGATGGCAGGGTTTTCAATTCAAAGTTCACCGAAAATAATATTGGTGGTTATGCAGGCTATAATGGTAATTGGGGATTCAGTCATTTACTAATCAGCAATTTTAATTTAAAAGCAGGATTGATAGAAGGTGAAAGAGATGCAGAAGGATATTTTATAAAACAGCTGAAAGCTGGTATTTCAGAAAGAGCTACCCGTGCTGATTTTAAAGCCTCTACACCGCTGATACCTTACCAGCATATCAGGCATTTTAAAATTGCTACTGATAACAATATCAAGCTCGGTAAAAATCAACTGACCTTTAATATCGGTTACCAGCAAAACCAGCGGGAAGAATTTGGTAACCCGGATGATGCGGCAGAACGTTCGTTGTACTTCGACCTAAGAACAATTACTTACACTGCACAATATCGCTTTGGTGAAGTGAAAGGCTGGAGAACTTCTTTTGGCATTAATGGCATGCAGCAAAAAAATAACAACAAAGGCGTTGAACAACTGATCCCCGATTACAGCCTTTTTGATATTGGTGTTTATGCATTTACCCAAAAAACGATCCATAAAATAACCTTGAGCGGGGGTTTGCGGTACGATAACAGGAATATTAATGCAGCAAACTTATTGGATGGATCAACTATAAAAGGGAATGCATTTAAAAAGTCTTTTTCAAATGTATCGGGGAGTATTGGTGTAGCTGCACAGGTTACCAATGCACTTAATTTGAAATTTAATATTGCCCGGGGCTTTAGAGCGCCCAGCATTCCTGAACTGGCAAGCAACGGTGCACATGAAGGAACCACCCGCTATGAATATGGCAATACAGGCTTAAAGAGTGAGACCAGTCTACAGTTTGATGGAGGGATAGATTACAGCGCAGATCATATCTCTGTCGGCATTTCAGCTTTTTATAACAGCTTTAATAATTTTATTTTTTACCGGAAATTAGAAGCTGCTGGAGGCGGTGATAGTTTAGTGGATGTAAATGGTGACCTTTTACAGGCATTTAAATTTGACCAGCAAAAAGCTGCTTTAACAGGACTTGAGGCTACGGTTGACATACATCCTCATCCCCTGGACTGGCTGCATATTTTAAATACATTTTCAGTAGTAAGCGGACAACTGAAAAACCCAATTGAAGGAAATAAATACCTGCCGTTTATACCGGCGTCTAAATTAATAACTGAATTTAAAGGCAGCTTTAATAGGGTCACAAAGAACATCCATAATTTATATGTGAAGTTTGAAGTGGATAATACTTTTAGCAAGCAAAATGTTTTTACGGTTTATAATACCGAGACCAGAACAGCCGGGTATACTTTATTGAATGCAGGCTTTGGTGCCGACTTTGTCAATAAGAAAAAACAAACATTATTCAGTCTTGGCTTTAGTGCATTGAATATGGGAGATGTAGCTTATCAAAATCATTTAAGCCGCTTAAAATATGCTGAAGAGAATTTAGCAACTGGAAGAACAGGTGTTTTTAATATGGGAAGAAATTTCAGTATAAAATTGAATGTGCCGTTGAGTTTGAGTATGGCGAAGTAGTTTTTTGCCCGGAAGTTTGAAAGACGTTCAGATTTTCGGTCGGTGTCCCACATAGCCGAAATGTATTTTTTTGACCCAGGGCAGTTAATTACCCATTCGGCTTCAGTGGCGTCGCACTCTTGTACATTTTTTTATTATTGAGCTTTTATCGAAATATAGATGGATTGTGTGTTGGTCGGGGGCACCCAACAAGGAGCAGAAAGGTTTTTAATAGTATACAATTTCTCTAGTTAAAATTTCAATTGATTTTATGTCATTATAAGTTTTCCCTTCTTTTATTTCTCTTTTTATCCAATTCCCATTCTTGTCATACTCATAGTTTTTAACAACAACTTTGATTGGCAGCCCAGATTCTGTCAAATATTCTTCCAACACCACATTTTGTTGTATATCGTATTTCGTGATTTCTGTTTTATATTTTTCAAAAACTAAGCTTCTATATTTCCCTACAACTTCTACATCTTTAATTTTCTTGCCAAACTCATTATACTCATATTTGAAATGGTAGCCTAGAATTGGGAATTTATCAGGATAAATATAATACCCTTTAGATTCAATTTCATTTCCATAATTATCATACAAGTGATATTCGTCAGTATTATGTGGGGAAAATTTGGCTAGTTGAAACTTTTTAACAAGTTGATTTTTAGAATTGTATTCATATCCAAACAAAGGCTTATAATTATTACACTCTCCTTTAACTTCAGAAAGAAAACATTGGCCTTCTTCTATGTTATTATTATTTATATCATATTTATAAATCCTTCTTTCTATGAAATGGTTTCTTAAATTTTGAGAGGTCTTAATTATTAGATTGTTATTATTGTCATATCGGAATTCATCTGTTTGATATAAGTAGTTTGCTTTCCCCTCTTGATTTTTTTCATTATAGTCGCTAAAACCTCCATACAAATATTCCGCACTTTTTACAATTCTATTTTTGGGATCATATTCTGAAACAATTTCTTTGATTAAAATATTTTTTAAATAATTTTTTTCAAGTACTACATTCCAATTTTTATCATACTCATATATTTCTCCGTCCAAATCAGTGTTAATTTTATTTAGCTTGGAAATTAATTTTCCATTTTTAAATTCATAATGAATCTCTTCAGTTTTAAGGCGCCTCTCTATTACGTCAACACCTAATCCAAAATTTATAATACTTACAGGAGTACCATTAGCCTCAAAATCATAAACTAAAGAGTCAGACACATTATTTCTCAAGTCTTTTGAAATAACTCGTAACTGTTTTACTTTTCCAAATAATTCTACATTAAGGTTTTCATTCTTGCTGAGATTGAAAGTTGTTTTTTGTTGCGCAAAATTTGAACAGAATGTAAATAGCAAAATAATTGAAGCGATAATTCTATAAAATTTACTTTTCATAATTGATTTTTTCCTTCTAATTTTTGGGAATAAGTATCCACCGAATTTATTAATAAGATAAGCAAAAACAGCAGCTTAAGAATTGTCTGATTTATATTCATTGCTAAAAGGATGCAAACTGTGGGACGATTACATAATTGCAGCTAAAATCTCATCGTCTTCAAGTAAATAGCTTTTTGACGAAACTAATCTGCTCTTTTTCTCCTCCACCACAACAAAAACCCGGTAATACTCAGCAAAGCTCCTGTTAACCCAAAAACAAAATAAATAATTTTTATACCTGCTCCCCCAAACTTACCCATGTGCAGTTGAGAGTTGATGATATCGTATCGATCACCTGCGCTGTTCTCATTTATGAATCTGGTTTTGGCAATGCCACCGGCGCTGTCCAACATAATAGCATCGGCAAATTTTTTGGAGTGGATGTAGGCGTTGGAGGCACGACTGCCGTACACGGCTGTTTTACCACTGCTGCTCTGTGCAAAATAGATTACAGCAGCTGTAAAGTCGGGGTATTGTTTTTTTATTACTGTGTAGGCTGAATCAAATTTAAAAGACAGTGGCGGCGAAGCTTTTAAAACTGCTGTATAATCATTCGCCGCATAAAACTCTTTTTTAAAAACATAGCGCTGCATCCAGAAGCCCGTAACAGCGATCATCAAATTAAATACTAATGCATAAACTCCTATAAGCTGGTGGAGGTTAGTTTTTTTATACACTCCTTTTCTCAATAATAAAACAGCCAGTATATTTTTCCGGAATAGAATAAGTCCAGTGATTATGCTTAACAAAAATACCAATGCGAAAAACCCCAGCAACCATTCGCCCACTTTACCCAAATGAAAAGAGTTATGGAATTTTGATAACCAGCTCATGAAATTATTACGCATGTCATCACTAGCTCCTCTTGTATTTAAAACAGTACCTGTTTGCGGATGTAAAAATACCTCCATTGCTTTTGTGCCTTTCTTATACGATGAATCATAAATAAAAAATGAAAAAGGGCTGTTGGTATTTTCCGGAATTTCGCAATTACTTATTTGGGCACCGGGAAATTTATTTTGTATAACACGGTAACCGCTATCAACAGTAATGTTCTTAAAAGGCCAGGGCTTTACGGCAGGCTGTTGTACAGTATCCAGTTCATTATGAAAGACCAGTGCGGCGCCTGATAAAGACATCAGCAAAATAAAAAGCCCTGATACAAGGCCGGCAAAAGAGTGGATATAAAAGATGGAATTCTTTTTCATTAAGCAGTTAGTATGTTCTGCAATATTAACTTATTTCCCCCGTCATTTCGAACGAAGAGAGAAATCTATGTCGCCTACAAAAAAAATAGATTTCTCCCGTTGGTCGAAATGACAATTCAAAAAAACAATCTTACTTTGTATCATGATCGATATCAACATTAACACCCCCGCCTTACTCTTTCCCGCCATCACCTTACTCATGCTGGCTTACACAAACCGGTTTTTATCACTGGCCACGCTGGTACGTAAGCTGCATGAAGATTATATACGTGGCGAAAAAGATAAAAATATTTTAAGCCAGATAAAAAATATACGCAGCAGAATAAACCTCATCCGTTATATGCAGGCATTGAGCGTACTTAGTTTTTTATGCTGTGTATTGTGCATGTATGCCATTTACAGGGGCTGGCCGCTTATTGCAAACGTGATATTTGCCGGAAGTCTTCTCTTCCTCATCTTATCCATTCTTTTATCCTTAAGAGAAATAAATAAAAGCACCAAAGCCATTGAACTGGTGCTAAGTGATATTGAAGAACTAGATAAGGAAAATATTTTTACAGATATTTTCAGAAAGGATGGGAATTAACGAAACTCTATAGGTTTTGTCTCTTTATAATTTTCGTTGTAGCTCACAAAAATGCGGATGTAAATAACACGGCTCAACCGCATAAGCCAGGGCTGTGTAACCACCAGGAATAACGTATTGAAACCAAGCCACCAGAAGATACGGTTATCTTCGGTAGAGATACCAATTAAAACCACCCATGCCACAAAAGTTGCAACAGATACTGCAACAGCCAATGCATAACTCACATAACCGGTACCAAACCAAAAGCCTGCTTCCAGGTCGTACTTCTGTGCGCAAACCGGGCAGTTATCAGGCATATCAAAAATGTGAGAAAGCTTAAGGCTTTTGTACGGATTGCTATTTTTGAACATTGGGCCACGCCTGCACCTTGGGCATTTCATGGTTAATAAACTCCAGATATAATTGGGCGTAGGTTTTTTATCGGTCATTACAGCAAAGGTACTAAAGCAACAAAGGAATGCTGTAATTATTGATTCAGGCTATTTAAACTTCATTTTAAAAAACAATAAGATCAAAGTCATTAATAACACCATACTGTTCGTATATATGATGGCAGCATCAGCTATTACCAGACCATAAGCAAGCCATAATGATACACCTGCCATTAATAATAACAGCATGACCAATGAAAGATCTTTTGCTGATTTTGACTTCCACACTTTAATTACCTGTGGCAAAAAAGTAATAGAGGTAATGGTTCCTGCAAGCATTCCCAGAATTTGGATTCCCGACATTGAATTTTAATTTAGTGAGGGCGAAGATAATGATTGTCTTTTTCTTTCACCTATCTGCTGGCGCCACATGGCAAAGTATAACCCTTTTTCTTCCAGTAATTTTTCGTGTGAGCCGGTTTCTACCACATCACCTTTTTCTAATACATATATCCTGTCCGCATGCATGATCGTACTCAGCCGATGTGCTATTAAAATAGTTATCTGTTCTTTTTCAGATGATATATCCCTGATGGTATTGGTGATCTCTTCTTCGGTTAAAGAATCCAATGCAGAAGTTGCTTCATCAAAAATTAATAAATGTGGTTTACGCAATAAAGCACGTGCAATAGAGATACGTTGCTTCTCTCCACCCGATAATTTTAATCCGCCTTCACCGATCATCGTATCAAGTCCTTTTTCTGCACGCTCAAGTAAACCGGTGCAGCTTGCTTTTACCAATACGTCATTCAAATCTGCTTCTGTAGCTGCAGGATTTACAAACATCAGGTTCTCTCTTATGGTACCGCTGAAGAGGTTCGTATCTTGTGTTACAAAACCTATCTGTTTACGTAGGTCATCAAAACGAATCTCTGTTTCATCTAAATTGTTGTACAGAATCTTTCCTTCCAGTGGGCGGTATAGGCCCACCAATAATTTCATCAGGGTAGATTTACCCGAGCCGGATGGCCCAACAAAGGCAATGGTCTCACCAATCTTTGCATCAAAGCTGATATTGTTGATGGCTTTGTGTGTTGCGGTCTGGTGCTTGAATGAAACGCCTTTGAAAGAAAGCGTTTCAATATTATTCAAAGGCTTTGGACTGGCAGGTTCCTGCTCAGGCTTTTTCTGCATCAGGTTATGGAAATTATTTAAAGATGCTTCTGCTTCACGATAAGAAAGTAAAATATTGCCGATCTCCTGCAAAGGGCCAAATACGAAAAAAGAAAATATCTGCATCGTTACCAATTGACCTGCATTCATTGAACCTCCATAAATAAGCCACATTAAAATAAATAAGATCACCTGGCGCAAAGTATTTACCATCGTACCCTGTACAAAACTTATACTGCGTATCCTTTTAACTTTTTTTAATTCGAGACCGAGTATCTTATAAGTATTTTTATTTAACCTTTCTACTTCCTGTTCGGTAAGGCCAAGGCTTTTTACCAGCTCAATATTGCGGAGCGATTCAGTTGTAGAGCCGGCCAGTGCTGTTGTTTCGCCAACAATATTTTTTTGAATGATCTTGATTTTCTTACTAAGGTAATTGGTAATTACAGTAAGCACAAAAATCCCAACCAGGTAAGCAACCGGAATGCTCCAGTGAATAAAAATAGCTGCATATACAAAAACAAATACAACACCTATGATAACACCAAAAAGAATATTGATAAAATTGATCATGAACTTTTCTACATCGGATCTTACCTTGGTCAAAACAGACAATGTTTCTCCACTACGCTGGTCTTCAAATTCCTGGTAAGGCAATTTCATGGCATGTTGTAAACCATCGGTAAAAACTTTAGCGCCAAATTTTTGAATAATAACATTTAAAAAATAATCCTGGAAAGCTTTTGCAATACGGCTGATCATGGCAACAGAAATAGAACAGATCAAAATAAACCAGAGACCTGGTTTTTCCCAGGAGAATGAATAAAAGAAAGTGTCCCAGCTAAAATTTTTGGAAGGGGGCTTTGTAATTCCCTGGTGATCGTTTGCCAGGTTGATCAGTTTTCCCAACAGGATGGGATCAACTAAAGAAAAACCAATATTGATGGCAGCTAAAGTTAAAGTGAGTGCTACCAGCCATTTGTAGGGTTTAAGGTAGCGTAATAATATTTTCATTCAGTTAGTTTATAGCGGTTGATATATTGATGATTTTCAATGGCATCAAATATCGTACAAGTTCGTAAAAAATGACAAGATAGCAGGGAGTTCCTGTAAGTCATCTTCAGCATTTCTCCTGAAGCCAATCCTTCTCCTGGGCTCTTGTGGAGGATTGAGCAATTGCTTCAGCGCCTGGAAGATCATTTTGATATGCTCATCATGGCCTGTTACTTTCTTTTCCAGTTGTTCGAGTTTTAAAAGGATGTCTTTATGGGTAATTACCATCTCCCGCAGTTTTGTGAATATCCTGATGATCTGGATATTGATAGTTATAGCCCTATCACTATTTAAAATACAAGCCAGCATAGTTACCCCTTGTTCTGTGAAACAGAATGGTGAATAACGTAGTCCCATTTTGTCCCCATCATTGGAGGTCACAAATTGTGACCTCCAATTTGCAAACTCAGATTTATTCATTTCAAACATAAAGTCTTTTGGAAACCTGTTTAAATTTCTCTTCACAGCCTGTTTTAATACTTTGGTTTCCACAGCATATAATTCTGCAAGGTCCCTGTCTATCATCACCTTCTGCCCTCTTACCATGTAAATCTTATTCATGATAACTTCATCAGTTAATAATATTGATTTTCTTATTGTCTTTGCCATACTACACTAATTTGTCAAATTATAAATTAAGCTCCCCATCCTTCCCTGTCCAAACTTCTGTATTGAATAGCTTCTGCCAAATGCTCAGGTTTTATATCATCACTGGCAGAGAGATCTGCAATAGTGCGGCTTACTTTTAAAATGCGGTCGTAGGCACGGGCACTAAGATTTAATTTTTCCATGGCTACTTTTAATAAATTTTGGCCCGCTGTTGTTATTACGCAGATCTCCTTTAGTTGTTTACTGCTCATTTGTGCATTGGCATAAACACCCTCATTATTTTTGTACCGCTCTTCCTGTATCTCTCTTGCTTTTATCACACGTTCTCTTATGCTGCTACTTTTTTCAAATTGCTGTGCCGATGATAATTCACTAAAAGCAACAGGTGTTACTTCCACATGCAGGTCAATACGGTCAAGTAAAGGCCCTGATATTTTATTTAAATATTTTTGTACAGCACCGGGCGGACAGGTACATTCTTTTTCGGGGTGATTAAAGAAACCGCAGGGACATACCAGCGTTGCCTTTTTCCAAATTCGAGGTTTCTGTACCTAAACCATTGGGAGACAAGTACATCACTGACGCCCTCACTATTGGAGATAAAATCCGAAATCGAAGACTTGAATTATCCCTATTACAGAAAGATGTAGCTTCCCTACTTGGAACGGTTGAAGAAGCTATCTACAGATGGGAAACAAATAGAAATAAGCCTGAAATAAAGTATATGCCGAAAATTATTGAATTTCTCGGGTACTTCCCTTTCGAAATTAATTTAGGCACCATCGGCGGTCAAATCAAAAAATATAGATATTTAAATGGCTTAAGCCAGGAACATTTAGCCAACCTTTTAAATGTAAATGAGAGTACTGTTTTTCATTTTGAGAAAGGTAAACATAAGCCAAAGAAAGAAACACTTATAAAATTAAAGGCTCTATCAATAATTGCTTAAATCAAGCTGCCGGCCGGGAGTGATATGATTTTATAAGGCAACATATTTTTATTTTAAACCCGGCAGTAAGGGTATCCTTACAGTTGTTAATCTTCCAAGTAGATTTAAGAGGAAAATACTGAGGGCTTTCTTAAAACAAATTTGATATAATAATTGAATATCGCGGTCAGGGTGGTAGTAGCCATCTGTTTTAAAAGTTAGAATAATAGTTAAAAAATAAATTATGGATAAAGATTATGTTCTTTATCCAACCAGACAATATAAAATGTGTTGTATATAAAAAAACCATGAATCCTTCCCATTTCATTGCTGGAAACTGCAAATTGGTATGGGACATCTACAATATGTTTTTCCTCTGGAATATTAAACCCCTTCTTTAGAGAAGTGTCATTCCAATCTATTGGATGTGCCCTTAATGTAGAACTTCTATTAGATAAGATTTCCTGTCTCATTAAACCAGATACAGCTTTTAGTCTGGACAATACTTCACAAAAATATGCAGTATCGTGGGCTCCATATTGAAAACTTGTATGTTCAGTGTCAAGATATTTAAGGGAGAAGTTAATAAGTTCTGTGGCCCTTTTTCCAGCTGATTGCTTGGCCTCCGAAATTGAAGCATTTCCAG
>JAYUYX010000099.1:0-2153 GCA_043752205.1 Chitinophagaceae bacterium | reverse complement strand
ATTCTTTCACCTATCTTTTTTCCAGGCTTATCAGGATCTAAACCGTAAGGATCATTAAACATAATAGGATTACCTGCAAAGCATTCATAGGGGCTATTTTTATAAATTGGATCAATATTCCAACGCCTGCCCACATCCCCACTATATTCCCAAAATTCAGCAGTTTGTGCATCTGCACCAATCTCAGTACTCTTCCGTTGTCCATTATATGCAACTATCGGCGTTTGCCCGTATGTTTTTGCATTAGCTCCAAAGCTACTGTAATAAATGGCAGTTTTAATGTCTGCTAAATAATAGCCTACCAAGGCAGGGTTGGCAGGGTCGGGCACCTGTATCTTCTTATCCGTTACCACTGCCCTTGTATTGCCATTGGCATCGGTTAGTATGTAATTATCTTCGCCCCTTGGTTGCGTGTACATGCCGTTATCAGGGATAACTACTTCCATATCTACCGTATGGTTTTTAATGCCCAGCAAATTGCTGCCGTATTTATAAATTTCGGCGGTGCTTAAATGCCCGCTGTTGATGGCTGCATCTTTTTTATAAGTTGCCATATTATTTCCACTGGCATCCTTCACATACCATTCCTCCACAATACCTGCCTTCTTACTTATCCTTTGCCCGCTTGCATCATACGTGTATGTAATACTTGCGCCGTCTTTATTGGTTGCACTCTGTAGTTTGCCATACACATTCCACACGGCATTGGTTACTCCCTGCATTCCATCGGCGGTAGTGTTACCGATTTCATCATAAGCATAAGTTTTAGTTTGCGTATTTATTGCGTTGGTGATGCTTTGCAGTTTATTAGTGCCTGCTGTGTAACTGTATTGGTAATTATTTAAACTGACATTGGTTCCTGTGCCATTTCGCAGATAGGTTTTTATATTTCCGTTGGGGTCGTAGGTTAATCTTTCTTTGTAATCATTTATTGTGATTGCTGTAAATGTATTGGTTGCGTTATTCAAACCATTATAAGCATCCATCCCAACCAACCGGTTCAACTGGTCATACTTAAAACCATAAGTCAACGGGCTTCCTAACTTGGGGATATTAACCACCATTGCTTTAATATTTCCATTAAACAAATCGCTGCCAACACTTATGCCTGCAAATGGCGTTAAACTATTACTTACCGGTTTATAATCATCGGTAAAATAACTCAGGCTTAGGCCATAGGCATCTCTCGCAATATTGCTGTTAGGGCTTCCAATTTTCCCATCACCTCCCATATCAAAACTGCCATCGCCTACGCTTGTTGAGTTAATGCCTTTCAACCAGCCTTGCATCGTGTACGCATAATCGATACCCTGCACCTGGTTTTGCCCTAATAGGGTTCTTGCCAAAGGCCCATGCAGGTAATAATCGTAACGGACATCTTTTTCCCACCACAATTTATCCTTGCTGGTTTCCACATCCGTCAGCCTGTTCTCAGCATCATAACTGTATTTGTGATAAAACGCATCGGGTTGATTTGGCTGGTAGGCTACACTGTTAACTTTGCCACTTATCAGATCATAGCTGTACACTAATTTTTTAAACCGGTTGTTCGCCGCATTCATGGTGCCCGTTTGATAATCCTGCATCAGGGTATCTACATTGCCATGGATATCATAAGTATAAAATGTTGCGGCATCCCAATTGGCTGTTTGGTTATCTAAGTTTTTTACATAAGTAAAACTAACCCTGTTCCGTAAATTCTTTTGGTATAACCCACTTGCACCACTTACGATTGCCTGAATTGGCGTATATGCTTCGTCATAAATGGTACGGGTAATTTGTTCTTTAACCCCTGTTGTAGCAATCCAGTTTTTAAGCCCCGTTGTATCCTGGCTTATCAGTTGTGTCATTCCTGTTGCCTGTGGTTTTTGCCCTACTTCAGTAATTCGTCCCAACGCATCATACAGCGTGTAGCTATAATCATTGGAAATTTTTTGTTTTGCATTCTGGCTTACAACCAAACGCCCCAGCCTGTCGTACCAAAAATTACTAATCCCTGCATCAGGCGTTTTTTGGGCTGTTACCTGGTTAAGCGAATTATACCGGTAATTTGTAGCGAGTAATTCATTGTTGGCATCGTTGTTCAAATCTGCCCCGCTGTTCCTTGCTTTAATTACTGAATCGAGGAAGGTTGCCCTAAAGTTTGGTTTTAC
>JAYUYX010000098.1:0-5822 GCA_043752205.1 Chitinophagaceae bacterium | reverse complement strand
CGTTTCTTTGTTGTCTGATCGGCCATTATTTTTAGAATATTAGTGCGACAAATCTAACTTAATAATTGTTGCAACGCAATTTTCACTTTATTAAAGCCGAATTTTTGTATAATCTCCTCCATCATAGCCTGTAGCCGGCCATTACACAGATTTCCTATTGATCCTTCATGTGTATGTTCTGCCTGGGCCGAGTGGGTAAATTTGCCTGCTTCAATATCTCCTCCTACCTTTTTGTAGGCATCCCTGAATGGTATGCCCTGCAATACTAATTTATTAACTTCTTCAACACTGAATAAGTATGCATATTTATCATCACTGAGAATATCCTTTTTTATTTCAATGTTACTTAACATGAGGCCGGCCATCTGCAGGCAATCATTCAAATTTTTAAAGGCGGGTATGATATGCTCTTTCAATAATTGCAGGTCACGATGATAACCTGATGGCAGGTTTGTTGTCATCAGCATGATCTCATTGGGTAATGCCTGGATACGGTTACAATGAGAACGGATCAATTCAAATACATCAGGATTTTTTTTATGCGGCATGATACTGCTGCCGGTTGTAAGTTCATCAGGGAAAGAGATAAAGGCAAAATTCTGATTGAGATACAAACAGGCATCCATACTAAGTTTAGAAAGTGTAGCCGCAATATTTGCCAAAGCAGATGCCACGATCCTTTCTGTTTTACCCCTACCCATCTGAGCATACACCACGTTATAATTCAGGTCATCAAAACCCAACAGTTCCGTTGTCATTTGCCTGTTGATAGGAAATGATGAGCCATAGCCTGCTGCAGAACCGAGTGGATTTTTATTAACTACCCGGTATGCAGCTTCCATCATGGTAAGATCATCGATCAAACTCTCAGCATAAGCACCAAACCATAAACCAAAGGAAGAAGGCATGGCTAATTGAAGGTGGGTGTATCCGGGCAACAGCTCATTTTTATACTTTTCACTTTGACTGATCAACAGATTGAAGAATACATGGGTGTTGGTAACAGTTTTTTCAATCTCCGACCTCAGAAATAATTTCAGATCAACTAAAACCTGGTCATTCCTGCTCCTGGCGCAATGAATTTTTTTTCCAACATCTCCAAGTTTTTCTGTCAGCATCAATTCAACCTGTGAATGAACATCCTCGACGCCTTCATCAAGTTTAAAATTGTCCTCCTGTATTTCAACGTAAATATTTTTGAGTTCAGTTTCTAGCTGGTTTAATTCTGCTGAAGATAACAACCCAACAAAGGCAAGCATTTTTGCATGCGCCAAAGAACCAAGCACATCAAATGATGCTATATGGATATCCAGTTCCCTGTCATTACCTACAGTAAATTTTTCCACTTCTGCTAAAGCTGTTTTATCTTTTTGCCAGAGTTTCATTTGAGTTTTAAGTATTAAGTTTTTAAGTTTTAAGTTATAAGTTATAAGTTAGCCCCTAACTTTACCGATTAATGCTATTAACATTGCTTTTACTTCGTTAATAAGATTTGCAAGAATTTCATAATTTTCTAAAGTAATATAACATAAGTCTTTTGCCAACAAAAGAAAATACTCTGACTCATTTGATGAACCAAGAGATATATTCAAAAAGTTAGCAAAATCTGATTTTGTATTCTTACCACAACCTTCAGCAATATTTGCTGCGATTGATGATGCAGCACGTCTTAGTTGGTTGGTTAAGCCATAGGTCTCCTCTCGGGGGAACTTTTCAGTTAGCTTATATACTTGTATAGTGAAAGAATGTGCTTTCTCCCACACTTTCAAATCTTTGTAATTTTGCATATTTAAATTTACATACTTATTACTTACAACTTATTACTTCTTAAACAACCTGTTCCAATAACTGTATGTATGTTTTAATTCCTTCTTCTACTTCATGTAAATAAATGAATTCATCAGCTGTATGGCTTCTTGCACTATCACCAGGACCGAATTTTAATACCGGCGCAGGTATCAATGCAGCATCTGATGTTGTTGGAGAACCATAGATTTGTTTCCCTAAGTTGATACCAGCCTGCACAATCGGATGGCTTTTATCAATAGCTGATGATCTCAACCGCATGCTTCTTGGTTTTACTTCGGATTGAATATGCTGCCTGATCGTTTCCAATATTTCTTCATGAGTATAAATATCTGTTACACGTATATCAACAACAAAACTGCAGACAGCAGGAACAATATTATGTGCTTTATTTTCCGTGTTGATGTAAGTGACAGACATTTTTATTGGCCCTAACATTTCTGATATTTTTGGGAATTGATAATGCTGAAACCAGTTTATATCCTGAATGGCTTTATAAATAGCATTCTCTCCTTCTTCCCTCGCTGCATGGCCTGCTTTGCCTGTTGATACACAATCCAGTACCAGCAAGCCTTTTTCAGCAATGGCGAGATTAGTAAGTGTGGGTTCTCCAACAATAGCCAGGTCAATTTTTGGTAATAAAGACAAAACACTTTCTATCCCGTTCTTGCCGCTGATCTCCTCTTCGGCTGTTGCAGCCAATATAATATTATAGTTTAAATTTCCCTTTTCATAAAAATGCAGGAAGGCCATTATTAAACTTACAAGGCATCCGCCTGCATCATTACTTCCAAGGCCGAATAGCTTGCCGTCCTCCACTACGGGTAAGAATGGATCCTTGCTGTATTGCACATTCGGCTTTACTGTGTCGTGATGAGAATTAAGGAGCAGCGTAGGCTTAGCCGCGTCAAAATATTTATTAATGTTCCAGATATTATTTAAATGTCTTTGGAAAGGGATATTTTTATTTTGAAAAAACATTTCCAGAACAGCAGCTGTATTTTCTTCTTCTTTACTGAAAGAAGGAGTGGCTATTAATTTTTTCAACAGCTCAACAGCATCCTGGTATGGTGTAAGTTCTGTCAATGACTTATCAGGGTTCCTATTGTTTTATCTTTTAAATTTTCGAGCAGGTCATTTGCATCGCCTATTAATACTTCTTTTACACCCTTATCAATAGCTGCGAATGCATTATCAATTTTTGGCAATATTCCATCTGCCAGTTTTTTCTCCTGCAGCAATTGGCTATACTTTTCTTTGTTGATCATTGTAATGACTGAATCATCATCTGATATATTTTCCAAAACGCCTTTCTTTTCAAAACAATAGATAAGCCTCACATTGTATTGAGCTGATAAAGCAACAGCCAGAGCAGATGCAATGGTATCTGCATTTGTATTTAACAGCTGTCCGTTTCCATCATGTGTTAAAGGAGCCACAACCGGTACCATTTTATTATCCAGCAAAACCTGCAGGGTTGTTAAACCAACTTCTTCATTTTTTATATCTCCTACAAAACCATAATCAATTTCAGCAACAACTCTTTTAGTTGCAGGAATGATGTTTCCATCAGCTCCTGTTAAACCTATGGCATTACAATCCATCGCTTGCAATGCGGCAACAATTTTTTTATTGATCAAACCGCCATAAACCATTGTTACCAGGTCAATACTGGCTTGGTTTGTTATGCGTCTTCCATTAATATAATTTGGCTCGATGCCGAGTTGCTTACCAATCTTTGTAGCAATTTTGCCACCGCCATGAATTAATATTTTTTTTTCTGTAATAGCAGCAAACTTTTCTAAAAATGAATGCTGCACCCTGGCATCATCCAGTATATTTCCCCCAACTTTTATTACAAATAATTTTTCCATTACATGGTTTTTAAGATCGCTGATAGAACAGCCTGTGCAGCCCAGACTCTGTTGCCAGCCTGCTGTGTAACCAAACTATTTTTGCTGTCTAATATTTCATCACTCAACTCAACATTGCGGCGAACCGGTAAACAATGCATAACCTTTGCATCATTGGTCAATGCAATTTTTTTATTGGTAAGCATCCATCCTGTGTCGTTGCAAAGTATTTTTCCATAATCATGGTAACTGCTCCAGTTCTTTACATATACATAGTCTGCATTTTTTAAGGCTTCATCCTGATTAGTAATAATGGTCGCACTTTTTGTAAATGCCGATTCCAGTTCATAACCTTCGGGATGGGTGATCACAAATTCTGCCTCCCCCCAAGCACCAACCCACTGAGCAAAAGAATTGGCAACACATTGTGGTAATGGTTTAATGTGTGGTGCCCAGGTCAGCACCACCTTCGGTTTACCCCCTCCGCCCCCTAAAGGGGGAACTGAGTGCAAGGTTTCTTTAATAGTAATTATATCTGCAAGTGATTGCAACGGATGTAATGTTGCACTCTCGAGGCTTACAATTGGTACACCTGCATATTTTATAAACTGGCTGATGACCGTTTCTGCATAATCTTCCTCCCTGTTTTGCAGCAAAGGAAAGGTACGGATGCACAAAATATCAAAGTACTGTCCCAACACCGGTGCCGCATCCTTGATATGTTCAACAGTAGTTCCGTTCATTACTGCGCCTTCAGCAAATTCCAGGGCCCAGCCTTCTTTGTCAACATTAAAAACAATGGGCTCCATTCCCAAATTGGCAGCAGCAACCTGTGTGCTCAGCCTGGTACGCAAAGATGGGTTCAGAAAAAGCAATCCTACTCTTTTACCAGCGCCCAACAATTTATCAGCATATGGATCTGCTTTATATTGTAATGCCTGTTTTACCAAAGCATTCATATCATCCACATCATTTACCGAAATAAAATTATACCCCCCCGCCCCTAAAGGGGAGCTTTGTAGCAGACTTTTATTTTGTTCATTATTCATTTGCGTAAGTTGTAGACTATTAATATGAAAGCTCCTAAGTCTCCGCCAGTTGGCGGAGTCTTAGGAGCTTAGTTCCGTTTTAATTGCCTGTAAAAAAATATCAGCTTCAGTTTTGGTAATATTCAATGCAGGTAAAAGCCTGATCACATTTGGTTTGGCTTCTCCTGTAAATATTTTATGCTTCCATAAAAGATTTTTCTTCACCATATTCAATTCCTCCGGCAATTCTATACCGATCATCAATCCTTTGCCTCTCACTTCTTTTATATTCGGCTGCTTTTTTAGTTCGGCCATTAGATAATCGCCAACAGCAGTAGCATTATTCAGCAGGCCTTCATTTTCTATAACCTCCAATACAGCAAGGGCTGCAGCGCATGCAAGGTGATTACCTCCAAAGGTTGTGCCCAGCATAAAATGTTTGGCTTTAATTTTTGGAGAAATAGATATAGCTCCAATCGGAAATCCATTCCCCATTCCTTTAGCCATAGAATATATATCTGCATTTACACCTGCAAAATCATGCGAATAAAATTTACCTGACCTGCCATAACCACATTGAACTGAATCGGCAATGAACACCGCATCGTATTCATCACAAAGTGATCTTATCTTTTGTAAGAAAGATGCGGTTGCTATGTTAATACCACCAACACCCTGTATACCTTCAACAATAACAGAGGATATCCCATTATCCCGGAATGCCTGCTCAAGAGCAACTTCATCATTAAAAGGAAGAAAAATAATATTATCTGTTGCATTAACGGGTGCTACAATATTTGGATTATCTGTTGCAGCAACAGCTAAAGATGTTCTGCCATGAAATGCTTTTTTAAATGCAATGATCTTTTTCCTGCCATTATAAAAAGAAGCAAGTTTTAAAGCATTCTCGTTTGCCTCAGCTCCTGAATTACATAAGAAAAGCTGGTAATCTTCTTTGCCTGATAGCTGCCCAAGCTTTTCAGCCAATTCAACTTGTAATGGAATTTTTATAGAGTTTGAATAGAAGCCTACTTTATGTAATTGTTCTTCTATCCGCTTTACATAATGCGGGTGTGTATGGCCTATAGAAATAACTGCATGCCCTCCATATAGATCCAGGTATTTTTCGCCCTTA
>JAYUYX010000097.1:0-2189 GCA_043752205.1 Chitinophagaceae bacterium | reverse complement strand
AATTCCTGTATTTGTGCTTCTCCGTTCATGGGGTATAAAAGAAGAAGGGAACGGCCTCGTTCCCTTCTTACTGCTATTTCTGGTGCAAATATACGGGATTCAGGTATTATCTGCCAAATTCTACCTTGTAAGTATTGAAGGTTAATAATTCGGTAAAGAGCGGCAAAATTCCGGCGGCTGCAAAACGGGCCATCTTATCTTTACATTATGAAATTTGTATTATACGCCATACTGGCCTATGTATTATACCAGTTCATCTTTAAACTGGTGATACCAGTGTACCTCGCCAGCCGGAAAATAAAAAAGGGGTTTCGTGAAATGCAGACTAAGATGCAGGAACACATGCAGCAACAACAGCCGGGCTATACACCTCAGCCTTCGCCTTCTAAACCGGAGCCTAAAACAAAAGCCGGTGATTATATAGATTTTGAAGAAGTGAAGTAAGATAGTACCTTATTTCTTGTTTCGTTCCTGAATAATTTCAAAAAGCAATTCCGGCTCATTCGTAGTTATATAATGAAAGCCGCTATCTAACAAGAGGTTCATTTCAGCAGCATCATTTACTGTCCAGGCATTTAGGATCAGTTTTTCTTTTTTAGCCTCCGCTGTCCAGGTTGGTTGCTTTTTGAAAACAGAGAAGTGATAATCAAGCCCGGTCATTTTATCTTTCTTTAGTTGAGTGGGGGCTATATCCCCTTTCAAATATTGAGTTGAAGCTTTGGGATCTATTTCAATTATCTTTTTTAATATTTCATAATCAAAACTGATATAGGCCGATAGGGCCGTAGCATTTAACTCTTTTACCAGTTGCACCACTTTGCTTGCGACTAATCTTCCTCTATCAACACTTATGGTGGATGGTTTTATTTCCAACACCAGCATTGTTTGTTTATTGTTATCTAATCCAGCCAGCAGGTATTCTCTTAGTGCAGGAATTTTTTCTCCATTAGAAAGTTTGAAACCCAGCAAATCTGCATAGTTTGTTTTTTCAATAGGTAGTTTGTTGTAATGCGGATCATGATTGATAACAATTGAATCATCTGCAGTCATCCATATATCGAATTCGGAACCGGTGCAGCCAAGACGGATGGCTTCTTTTAATGATGCAATAGAATTTTCTGGCAGGTTATTTTTTTTCCAGGCACCACGATGGGCTATCACCGGGTTGTCAGCAAATTTTGCTGTGCTTTTGCTTTTTTGTGTAGTAGCACAAGATGCAAAAAGGATGATATATGCAGCAAGCAACAAATTCTTCATGTATAAATTTTTACTCTATTTACGTTGTGCAAAGAGCCATGGCAACAATTCCGGTTCTGCAAATGCCGGATCCCAGCTATTGTGATTAGCAGTGGGGTACAGCGTAAACTTTACTGTTCCTTTTTGTTTTTTTATTGCCTCAACCATATCTTTTGACAGTTTGGGCGGCACCACATCATCTTTACCTCCATGAAACACCCACCATTTTGTTTTTTTAAGTGATGGAGCTGTAGCTACATTCGCACCACCGCAAATAGGAAAAGCCGCAGCAAACAATTTTGGATTACGCCGAACCATTTCAAATGTTCCCATGCCACCCATTGAGAGACCGCCAACATAAATCTGCTTTTTTGCTATAGGATAGGTTTTGATAATATACACTAATAACTCCTGCGCCAGTTTCATGGCAATGGTTGGCTCACCGGTATCACTGAAAGAGAATACCCTTTTACCCTTTTCTGTTTTAATATCAACATTGCTCCAGTAACTATTGGCCGGGCATTGTGGAAAAACAATTATGGCCGGAAAGTTTTTTCTAACATCTTCTTTTAAAAACAGTTTTGCTCCATGTGCCAATTGCTTTTCATTATCATTTCCTCTTTCCCCTGCACCATGCAAGAAAAATATTAAAGGATATTTTTTTAACGCATCATAATTATCTGGTAATAACAAACGATAGGGCATTGTATCACTATCGATGATGTATAACTTCTTTTGATAAAGGCTTAAATCCTGTGCATTGACAAGAATGCAGGATAAAATTAACAGGGCAACTAATGGCAACCGCTTTATCATGATTACTGTAAGTTAAAATTCAATTCTTTTACATCTCTTGAATTACCCCCGATGAATAATTTGAAATCTCCAGGCTCAGCTACAAATTTCAAGTCACTGTTGTAGAACTTAAGGTCGTTAACGCTTATTGGGAAGTT
>JAYUYX010000096.1:0-2196 GCA_043752205.1 Chitinophagaceae bacterium | reverse complement strand
ACATGGGTAAAAATTTAGCGCCAACAATGATCTCTTTAAAAGTGTACGAGCTGCGATCAACAACGGTACTGCTGAACATATCGTCAAAGGCTTTTATGAACACCAATATTTCCCCATTCACCTGCTTGTAATCATCTGCAGTAAAATTATAAAAAGGACTGTCTTCAGTTATAGGATGTACAATTGTCCAATTCAATGTAAGGGCATTAGCCTTGCTGAACTCCAGTTCCAAAGGAAAGAATTTGTTTACCATTTTACCATTCTCTTCTATGGTCATTCCTAATGTAAGCTTTGCTTCTGCGTCAGTAAGCGTAGTGTTCTTATAAGGTGTAACCCGTATCATTAATGCAGTGATCTCTTTATAAGGAGCAATTAAAGCATTGTGCGAAAACCGTAGATATGCTTTTGGTTTGCTAAACCGGCCATAAAATAAACCGGTAGCAATTGCAAAACTCAGAAGTCCAACTAATGCTTCACCGGCTGCAATAGCGCTGGTTAAAAAACCAGATGGGCTTATATGGCCATAACCTACCGTAGTAAAAGTTTGGGCACTAAAAAAATATGCTGCACCAAATTTGCCAATTTCAGTTGTACTGTTTATGCCATTAAGATGTTCTACTCCTATAAAATAATATACAGAAGCAAAAACAAAATTTATTAAAATGTAAAAGGAGAATATGATCGTAAGGAATTTCCAGCCGGGTAAACTGAGCATGGTATGATACCAGCTGATCCTGTTTAAAAATGATACGCCCTGTATATCAATATTTGGATTGCCATCTTTATTAACAAACCTGCCGCCATAATCAGATGCATTGCTGCCAAAGCCTGTATTGTTTTCGGTTTTGGCTTTCGAATTTATCTTACGTAATAAAGCCATCTACTAAATGTTTATTGTTTTTTACTGCAGTATTCAACTAAATTTGAGCTGGTCAAATATATGATTTTGAAACAGGATTATCATACAAAACAGTACTTTCAGTATGCAGGCAGGTAAAGTATTATTACAAAGTTTGGTCTGGCGTGGCTTGTATTATCTATCAGTTTTTATTATCAATATTTTATTGGCCCGTCATTTCCAGGCTTCGATAAGCGGTACTGTTTATTATATCAGCAGTATTTATGCCCTGGTTGTACTCCTGTCAAGCCTGAGCCTTGAGTCGGGGATCATATATTTTACAGCTAAAAAAGAGATGGAGCCAGCACGGCTTTTTAATTTTTCATTGGCCTGGTCGTGCTTTATTACTGTCATAACATTATTTATTACCTGGTATTTTTTTAATGAAGCATACCGGGACATTCCGGCGCAACTGATCGCTATTTCTGCAGTTTGTTTTATAACAGGCAACCTTTTAGTAACCTATTGTTCCGGTTTTTTTTATGCAGAAAATGATTTCAAAACCCCCAGTATCATTATTGTTTCCGGAACGCTTCTTTTGATCATATTGATCCCATACGGCGGCAGGTCTTTAATACCGGCTATCACCGACGAAAACTATTTTTATATCTACTTCAGCGTTTTTTTGATGCAGGGTATATGCATGGCTGTTGCTGCAAGGATCAAATCTATAAAAAAATGGTCTTTTCATTTCCTAACCTCAGCACAATTCAAAACGCTTTTCAGGTACTGCTTCCTGGCATTTACGGGCAATATTATTTTCTTCCTCTTGTACCGGGTTGATTATTTTTTTGTTGAAAAATATTGTACTGCTGAAGAGTTGGGCAATTATATACAGGTCTCTAAACTGGTACACCTGTTTTTTGTGCTGCCTACTATATTGGCAAGCGCTGTGTTTCCCATGACTGCCAGTAGTAAAAATGAAAGTGTGCATGAAGTTTTAACTTTATTATCAAGAACTATATTCCTCCTGTATAGTATTGCCTGCCTTATTTTAGTACTTAGCGGTAACTGGCTTTTCCCTTTTATTTTTGGAGAAAGTTTTACAGAAATGTACCAGCCATTTTTATGGCTTATCCCCGGTATCTTATCCCTTTCAGGAATATTTACACTAACAGCTTATTTTGCAGGAAAGAACAGGATAAGGGTAAATATTATCGGGTCAATATTTGCATTAATTGTAATTGTTATTGGCGATATCATTTTCATTCGACGTTACGGTATCAATGCGGCAGCTTTAGTAAGCAGTGTCGGTTATATCGTTTACCAGGTTTATATCATCGCAGTTTTTAAAAAAG